>NZ_PDYR01000007.1:0-157717 GCF_002743165.1 Sporosarcina sp. P19
CAAGCTTTACTCAAAGAGTCTAGTAACGATGGCGAAGAGGTCACACCCGTTCCCATACCGAACACGGAAGTTAAGCTCTTCAGCGCCGATGGTAGTTGGGGGTTTCCCCCTGTGAGAGTAGGACGTTGCTAGGCTTTATTTTTATGGCTTCTTTTCAGTGGTCCCGTGGTGTAGCGGTTAACATGCCTGCCTGTCACGCAGGAGATCGCGGGTTCGATTCCCGTCGGGACCGCCATATTTTAACATTCCAAAACGATTTCACCTTAACGGGTGTGATCGTTTTTTTATTGTAAATAAACGAGGCTGTCTTCTTAGCTTTTGTTTTCTAAGGTTTTTCTGTACACTAGTACTATAATAGGAAAAGAAGGGTGAGTTAGCTGTGTGGGAGAAAGAAATCGAATCCGTTGAGGAGATGGAGAAGCTAGCTGCCCAGATTGGTGGGTATCTAAGACCTCCTGACGTGCTGACACTTGAAGGTGATCTCGGAGCTGGTAAGACAACATTCACAAAAGCGCTTGCAAAAGCAATCGGTATCACACGGACAGTCAGCAGTCCTACTTTTACGATTATCAAGCAGTATGAAGGGGATTTCCCTTTCAATCATTTGGATGTATATCGATTAGCCAATAGCGAGGAAGACTTAGGTTGGGACGAACTGTTTTATGGAGATGCGATTTCTGTGGTGGAATGGGCTCAATTTATTCATGAAGAGTTGCCTGAACATCGGTTGGAATTAGTCATCCATCATACGGGGCCTGATTCCCGCAGAGTTGAGTGTACGCCAAAAGGTGAACGATTTACACGTATTTGTGAGGAGATTTTTACATGATATGGTTAGGTATAGATACAGCAAATTCACCTTTATCTGTAGCAATTGTTAAAGATGATGGATTACTGATCGAAGAGTCAAGCATGATGAAGGTCAATCATTCGCTTCGCGCGATGCTAGCAGTAGAAGAAGCGTGTCGTAAAGCAGACATTACTCCTTCGGAAATAGATGCGATTGCTGTTTCAGAGGGACCAGGTTCCTATACTGGTGTCCGCATTGGCGTGACAATTGCAAAGACACTAGCCTGGACGCTTGATAAACCACTTTATGGTGTATCGAGTCTGAAGGCTTTAGCGGTGAATGGACAACTGTTTAACGGTCTAATCTGTTCCGTTATTGACGCGAGAAGATCTAACGTCTACGCAGGTGTCTATCGTGCGAAGGGGACTGAACTGATCAATGTTCTAGAAGATCAGCACTGTGCGCTTGCAGAGTTGCTGGAGAAGTTACAAGAGTATAACGAAGCAATCTTATTTGTTGGAGAAGATGTAAAATTGCATGAATCAACTATTCGTGAACATCTTGGAGAGCTAGCACATGTAGCTCCGTTCGCATTGAATGTGCCACGTGCATCTTCTGCTATATTACTGGCTCAAAGTGCAGATCAACCGGAAACAGTGCATACGTTTACGCCACAGTATAAGCGTATTACTGAGGCAGAAGCCAATTTGGTGAAGAAGGGGTCTTCCCATGAGTAATGAAGTGCTATTTAGAAAGATGACGCATGATGATATACCCGCAGTTGCAGGTATAGAACTCGAATCATTTGCGACGCCTTGGACAGAAGAGATTTTTGATCATGAATTAACAGGAAATGCGTATGCTCATTATATTGTAGCGGAACTTGACGGTGAAGTAATTGGGCATTGCGGTATGTGGATTGTTCTCGATGAATGTCATATTACCAATGTGGCCGTACTTTCGGCTCACCGAGGTAAAGGATACGGAGAAGATTTGATGCGTCAGGCGATGGAGCTGTGCCGCTTGAATGAAGTGAAAACCATGACACTTGAAGTACGTGTGAGCAATGAACCAGCACGGACATTGTATCGTAAGCTAGGTTTTCAAGAAGGCAGCATAAGGAAAAACTATTATACAGACGACCATGAAGATGGGCTTGTCATGTGGGTGGAATTCTAATGGATAAAAATCATTATATTTTAGGTATTGAAACGAGCTGTGATGAAACCGCAGCTTCTATAGTCAAAAATGGAACGGAGATTATCTCTTCTATAGTATCGTCACAAATCCAGCAGCAAAAGCAATTCGGCGGTGTGGTTCCCGAAATAGCTTCGCGTCTGCATGTGGAACAAATCACACTGGTGATTCAGGAAGCTTTGAATGAAGCGAAGCTTGTACCAAGTGATTTGGAAGCCGTCACTGTGACAGAAGGACCTGGGTTAGTGGGGGCACTGTTGATCGGTATCAATGCAGCGAAGGCTTTCGCCTTTGCAAATCAGTTACCGTTGATAGGTGTCCATCATATTGCAGGACATGTTTATGCCAATCAATTGATCCATGAAATGGAGTTCCCTTTGCTGGCGCTCATCGTCTCAGGTGGTCATACGGAGCTTGTCGTTATGAAGTCGCATGGGTCATTCGAATTGATTGGTGAAACGCGTGATGACGCAGCAGGCGAAGCCTATGACAAAGTAGCTCGTGTACTTGGTTTGCCTTATCCAGGAGGACCGCAAGTAGATCAGCTAGCACTGGCGAGTGATGAAAGTATTGATTTTCCGCGCGCTTGGCTCGAAAAAGATTCGTATGACTTCAGTTTTAGCGGATTGAAATCTTCGGTTATTAATTATAAGCATAATATCGAGCAAAAAGGCGGAAAGATCAATCATAATCATGTTGCGGCCGGCTTTCAGCAAAGTGTTATCGATGTACTGACTGTCAAGACAGTGAAAGCTGCAAAAGAATATGATGTGAAGCAAGTGATTGCAGCAGGCGGTGTAGCTGCCAATCAAGGACTAAGAAAATCGTTAACTACTGCGCTTGAAAAAGAGGGAGTTCCTTTTTATGTTCCACCTATTTCATTGTGTACAGATAATGCGGCTATGATTGCTGCGGCTGGCTATGAGATGTGGAAAAGCGGCGTTCGAAGTGATTTAAGTATGAATGGTCGTCCTGGTATGCCATTAAAATCATGGAATTATTGAAGATACACACAGTTTGCTAACTTTCAGCAAATTGTGTGTTTTTTTTGTTAGACGAAAATTAGATTGTCAAGAGGGAACATTCGTACTTATGCACAATTTGTGGATAGAATGTGGGTAACATTCGTAACCTGTGAATGGTAAACGGATACATTTTGGATAACTATGTGGACTAATAAACAGGTAATTGTGGATAAGGTGGATAACTATGTTCATATGTGTTCAAATGGGGATTTCCTCTGTGGAGAAGATTGTGGAGAAATAAAGTGTGTTTTAGCTTACAATTTTAAGTAAAAGTATGAAAATGACGAATGATAGGAGGAAAGGAATGATTCTTGTCGTAATTTGTCGTGAGATTGTTCGGATAATATAGTTGAAGCATCATATTTTTACACAAGCGCTCTATAGAATGTGACGACTGCTCTATGCGATGTCGTAACCGCTCATACTTTCTGCGCTACCGCTCTATGCGAAGTCGTCACCGCTCATACTTTCTGCGCTACCGCTCTATGCGAAGTCGTCACCGCTCATACTTTCTGCGCTACCGCTCTATGTGAAGTCGTAAACGCTCATACTTTCTGCGGGACCGCTCTATGCGAAGTTGTCACCGCTCATACTTCTCCCGTGACCGCTCTATGTAATGCCGTAACCGCTCATACTACCCCCGCCACCGCTCTATCCATCACCACCATCGCTCATAACCAATGCAAAATAAACAAAAAAGCATCAAGAACCAATCAGTTCTCAATGCTCATTTTGTATTACATTAATTCAAAGATCCAGACGTCTTTATAAGTTTTCTAACTCATCTTGAAGTAACAGCCACTCTTCTGATTGTTCGTCATGGACGGCTTGGATTTCATCGATTTGGCGTTGGATATTCATTAGCTCAATATGGTCGTTCGCCAGTTCGGGTTCTAGTAATTTTGCTTGCAACGTTTCAATTTCTTCGTCGAAAGCTTCGAGTTTTTTCTCTAAGTCAGCAATGGATCTCGTTAGCCGGCGTTCATGGCGTTGGTTTTCTTTATTCGCTATTTCTTTCTTGACGATGGGCTTTTTTAATTGTTGTTCAAGTCGTGTAGCAGCTAGTATTTCCTCCATCTCAGTTTTTTTCTCGATGAAGTAATCGTAGTCGCCCAGATACTCAACTGCGCCATCGTCACTCATTTCAATAACTTTGGTTGCGATTCGGTTAATAAAGTATCGGTCATGTGACACGAACAGAATCGTTCCAGGGAAATCGTCAAGTGCATTTTCTAATATTTCTTTGCTGTCGAGATCTAAATGATTCGTAGGCTCGTCCAAGATCAGTGTATTGGATTTCTCGAGCATTAGTTGTGCCAATGAAAGACGTGCTTTTTCTCCGCCTGACAAGGAAGAGACGAGTTTTCCTATGTCGTCGCCAGTGAACAAGAAGCGTCCAAGTAATGAGCGTACGTCTTTTTCATTCATTTGTGGCCAGTCATCCCATATTTCTTGCAAGACGGTACCGGAACCGATGAGTGTTGCCTGGTTTTGGTCGTAGTAACCAAATTGAACATTCGTCCCATAACGAATTTCGCCGCCCATTAGTTCATTGCGTTTAACAATGGTTTTAAGTAACGTTGATTTGCCGACACCGTTCGGACCGATAAATGCTACGCGATCACCTTTATAAATACGCAGATGAATATTCTTCGATACAGGCTCTTCGCCATAGCCAATTTTGACATCGTCTAGCGACAGTACATCGTTACCGCTCGGTCGATCAATCGAAAAGGAGAAGTTCGCGGATTTCTCGTCGCCATCAGGGGAGTCCATCCAGTCTCTACGCTCTAGTTGTTTACGTCGGCTTTTCGCCATTTTGGAAGTGGATGCACGCGCAATATTCTTCTGAATAAACTCTTCCAGTTTAGCACGTTCATCCTTTTCTTGACTGAACAACTTCTGATCACGTTCGTAGTTTTTCGCTTTCTCGTCTAAGTACGAACTGTAATTACCACTGTACCTTGAGACTTTCCGTCGAGACACTTCATAAACGGTTGTAACTACCTTATCGAGGAAGTACCGGTCATGCGAAACGATTAGAATTGCACCTTCGTAACCCGACAAATATCGTTCAAGCCAATTCAGTGTTTCGATATCCAAGTGATTTGTCGGTTCATCAAGTATCAATAAATCTGGCTTGCTCAGAAGCATCCTTGCAAGCGCTAGACGAGTTTTTTGACCGCCAGACAGTAAATGCACAGGCTTCTCGAAGTCATCTGGGTAAAACCGCATGCCATGAAGCACAGAACGGGCATCGGCTTCAAACTGATAGCCACCCGCTTCCTTAAATTCAATTTGCAGTTCATCGTATTCCGTCATGACGCGAGCATAGCGATCTGCATCTTCATATACCGCAGGATTCGACATTTCATGCTCTAGCGCGCGCAGGCGATTTTCCTTTTCACGAAGGGGTGCGAATACCGTCATCACTTCATCCCAAATCGTCAATTCCGAATCCAGTCCGCTGTGCTGCTCGAGATAGCCCATGCGTACATCTTTCGGAATGATAATATCTCCTTCGTCAGCGGATAGTTCACCTGCAATTATTTTCAATAATGTCGATTTTCCAGCACCGTTCCGTCCAACTAGTGCGACGCGATCTCGATGCTGTACTTCGAGACGGACGTTCTCTAGTAGATCCGTGCCTGAAAAAGACTTGGTCAGTCCATTCACTTGTAAAATAATCAAGCCCCACACCTCTATTCTTTATCAGTTTAATGGAATGAGGCGTCCCATGCAATAATCGGCTTTACAATGAACTCGTTGTGCTGTACGATAAAAGCGGCTATACCCTTGTTTAGGGGTTGGTCATTGAAGTGACAATGGAGGTAGGGCACAGCTGTGAGTAAACCTAGAATTCCACAGGCAACATCAAAACGGTTGCCATTATATTATAGATTTTTACGAAATTATGCAGATAAAGGCGTACAACGTATTTCATCAGGCGAATTAAGTGAAGCGATGAAAATTGATGCGGCGACCATCCGAAGAGATTTCTCACATTTCGGAGCGCTTGGACGTAAAGGATACGGCTATGACGTCGATTCCTTGTTGCAATTCTTCCGCGAAACACTCGATCAAGATGAAGAAACCAATGTGGCATTGATTGGCGTAGGTAGTCTCGGCAACGCCTTTTTAAAATACAATTTCCAAAAGATTCATAACACGAAAATTGTCGTGGCATTCGATCCAAAAGCACCGTATGAGGGTGAATTGAAGAACGATATTCTTATCTATCCACCTGATCGTATTGAAGAGAAAATTAATGAATTAGGTATTGAAATGGTCATTTTGACCGTTCCATCACGTGTGGCACAGGAATTGACCGATCGTCTCGCTACAACGTCTGTGAAAGGGATTTTGAACTTTACTCCTGAACGCTTAGCTGTACCAGATACAATCCGCATTCAGACAATCGACTTGTCTGTTGAGCTGCAAACATTGATTTATCTCATTAAAACGGACGTAAAAGATTCACAAATTACATGACACTGTAATAGTAAAATCATAGGTTTTCATGTAGAATAGACATATTATGAGGAGGTGGCCAACATGGCTCCAGGTATCGGAAGTTTACTGATTATCGCTGTGATTGCATTGCTTATATTTGGTCCTAAGAAATTACCTGAAATCGGTAAAGCGTTCGGTTCTTCATTGCGCGAGTTCAAAAACGCAACTAAAGGCCTTACAGACGACGAAGATGACGTGAAAAAGGTTGAAGACAAGAAAGAAGAAGTGCGCTGAGTTAGGGTGTTATTCTGATGGCAGATAAAGACTTAACAATCATTGAACATATAGATGAAGTTCGAAAACGGCTGATGGTAATCGTCGTTTTCTTTATTGTTGGGGCAATCGGTAGTTTCTTTTTGGCGAAGCCGCTGATTAATTTTATACAGTTCGATACACCGGCTGAACAAGTCACATTGAATGCATTTAACGTGGTAGATCCAGTCGTGATCTATTTAAAGGTCATTGTATTTCTTGCGATTGTTATTATTTCACCGGTCATCATGTATCAATTTTGGGCCTTTATTTCACCGGGACTTCGTGACTTGGAACGGCGTGTCACGCTGTCATATATCCCGTTTGCTTTTCTCCTGTTTTTAGCAGGAATCAGTTTCTCTTATTTTATATTGCTCCCGTATGTCATGAAATTCATGATTAATCTGTCGGGTCAATTAAACATTGAGCAGACAATCGGTATTAACGAATATTTCTCTTTTTTATTCTCGCTACTATTGCCGTTCGGTTTCGTCTTTCAGTTACCGATCGTCATTTTATTTTTATCACGTCTTGGTGTGTTGCAACCTAAAGTACTCGTCAAAATACGAAAAGTTGCGTATTTCGTTTTATTCGTACTGGCTGCGTTCATTACACCACCGGACATCGTATCGCATTTATTCACCACGGTTCCGCTATTCATTTTGTATGAGGTCAGTATCGTGATCTCGCGTCTAGGTTATCGGAAGTTCGAGAAAGCGGAACGTCTACGCCAGATGGAAGAAGTGAAAGCAGAGCAACAGCGTCAGATTGATGAAGTGATGAATAAAACGGACGATAACTAAACCAATTCAGATCCTCTTGCTAACGCAGGAGGATCTTTTGCGTTTATGGTACCGTGGTCGAATATGGGTTCATTTACCAATACTCCTATGGTAAACTATCTAAGAATAGAATAAGTAGGGGGAAATGAATACAAGTGAATAGTAAAAAGACTCCAACTAGATGGAGCAAGTGGTTACTAGGTGCAATGTTGATTATGGCGAGTGTTACGACTCCAGTTATAGAAGGTCAAGCAGCTGTGGCTCAGCCGTCCTATAAAGGCTTAGAAACAGGGATTAATCAAGTGATTTCAAGCCAGCGTATGCGTGGTACACGAAGCAGTGTCATCGTACGTGAAGCGGATACTCAGCGCATTGTCTATCAATATCGTGGCAATCAAGGTATCACGCCCGCTTCGAACGTAAAAGTATTGACAAGTACAGCAGCTCTTGAAGTATTAGGGAAAGATTATACATTTGATACAGATGTCTTAACGAACGGTACAGTGAAAAACGGTATCCTCGACGGTCATCTATATTTGCGTGGGACAGGCGATCCGACATTACTTGAAGCTGACTTATTGCGCATGGCTCGCCAAATGCGTGAATCAGGTATCAAGTCCGTAACAGGACATATAGTGGCGGACGATACATGGTTTGATACACAGCGTCTATCACCAGGTATTCATAAGTCAGATGAAACTTATTATTACGCAGCGCAAGTTTCGGCACTGACAATCTCGCCGAATAAAGATTACGACGCAGGTACGACAATTGTCCAAGCGAAGCCGACACGAAATGGTAGGGCGGGAGCAGTCACATTGACTCCGCACACAGACATCGTAAAAGTCGTCAATCGCACACGCACTGTACCGAAAAACCAGCGCAACACCGTCACAATGAAACGTCAGCAAGGAACAAACACGATTATCGTTTCGGGAAATATTCCTCTTAACTCAAATGGCAATCGCCAATGGGTGACGGTATCCAATCCGACAGCTTATACAGCAGACGTCTTCAAACGTGCACTAGCTAAAGAAGGGATTAAGCTTCAACCGACTGCTCGTGTAACACGCGGGAAAACTCCCGAGAATACAAAGTTACTTGCAAAGAAAGAATCGATGTCATTGTATTATTTGATGATGCCATTCATGAAGTACAGCAACAACTCTCATGCTGAGATTTTGGCAAAGTCGATGGGACGTGCAGTATACAATGAAGGAAGCTGGAATGCCGGCTTGCGTGTCGTCAGAGAAACGTTAGAAAAAGACGGCATTAGCACGAAAGGTATGTATGTAGAGGATGGTTCAGGTATGTCGCATAAAAACAAAATCCCTTCTGAGAAGATTGCAGAAGTGTTGTATGTCGCTCAATCTAAGGAATGGTATCCAGCGTTTGAGCGTTCGTTGCCAATCGCAGGCGTAAATGACCGCATGTTAGGCGGGACGTTGCGCAACCGTTTGACGAGTCCTGTTGTCAGAGGCAAGGTGCAGGCAAAGACCGGTTCGCTCAACGGCACGGATTCGTTGTCGGGCTATGTGACGACAAAGAGTGGGCAAGAGCTGATCTTTAGTATTTTGACAGAGAACGTGAGAGGAACAGCGAAGCCTGATATTGATAAGATGGTGCAGGTGATAGCAGCTCAGTAAGAAGTAGGGGCACTATAGGGCTTAGGGTTAGGGGGTTGGAGTTCCAGCAGGGGACGCTTTCCTGAGGGCGTGGCCCGAGCCTCCTCGTCACTACGTTCCTGCGGGGTCTCGAACTCACGCTAATCCTCCAGGAGTCGCCCCTGCTTCCACTCCAATCCCTACAAAGTGACTGCAAGCATTTGGTGGCATCATTGAATGTGTACGTGTGATTTTTCTACTTACTAAAATTAGAAATAGCTCAACGGTGCCTTTCCGCTCACCGAAAGCTCTACATATCCACATGAAAAAAATCTCCCCATTAACGGGGAGATTTTTTCTATTGTAGGAATGTTATGATACTCTGTTGCATATCTTGTAATTGTTGCAGTTTATCCGCATTCCATTGCACGACAGTGACGAAACTGTTCATGAGGAAATGGGCAATCATTGGGGTCAGTAGGCGCTTGGTCTTGTAGTAGACGAAGGCGAATGCGAGACCTGGCATCAAGTACATGAGCAAGTGTTGCAACTCATTATGCACTGCTGCGAAGACGATGGCGCTGACAATCGCAGCGACCCAGAAGTTCGTCTTTGTGTACAAGCCACCGAAGATAATCCGGCGGAACACGACTTCTTCGAGGAACGGTGCAAACAACACCATGGCAAAAATGATAATAGGTGCGGTTTTCGAGATGTTTGACAATAACTCCGTATTCTCGGAGCCAGCGGTCACACCGAACACTGACTCAATCGCAGCGCCTACAATTTGTCCAGCCATGGCGAGGAAGAAACCAAGTACTCCCCAAAGAAGAACGCTTCCGAATCCCGATGGCTTTCCTTTAAATACAGGTAAGAACTTTTTATTACGTAACAGGATCACAGCGATTATGAGTGCAGCGATACCTTGCGTGATGAATAATGTCCAAGCGAACCCTTGAGAAACGGCCTCTACTTTGGACAAGTCTTTGCCGGTGAAGTAAACAATTAATTCAGGGGCAAGAAAAATGCTGGTAATCTGGAGCAACACATACGACATGAAGATCATCAGAGCAACAACCCAGTTTTTCACGATGCACAACCTTTCCTCCATACATGTTGATTAGTTTAACGCGAAAAAAGGCGTTTGGCAAAAGAAGAAAATGTCGAACACTTTTACTTGCAATAATGTATGGAATTCTTTATTATTAGATTTATATTAGCACTCGATATAAGTGAGTGCTAAAAATTACACATTATCTCGAGGAGGTTGTTTCATTTGTTGAAACCACTAGGTGACCGTATCATTATCGAATTAATCGAAGCAGAAGAAAAAACATCAAGCGGTATTGTTCTACCGGACTCTGCGAAAGAGAAGCCACAAGAAGGAAAAGTGATCGCTGCTGGTACAGGCCGTGTTCTTGAGAACGGACAGCGCGTTGAACTAGAAGTATCTGAAGGCGACCGCATCATCTTCTCTAAATACGCAGGCACTGAAGTGAAGTATGAAGGTACAGAATACTTAATCCTTCGTGAAAGTGATATTCTTGCAATTATTGGATAATTAATTAAAACGTAAATATAGTAGACAAATAGAAAACTCTGGAGGGAATCATTTACAATGGCTAAAGAACTTAAATTTAACGAAGAAGCACGTTCCGCAATGCTCCGCGGTGTAGATACACTAGCAGATGCTGTAAAAGTAACACTTGGGCCAAAAGGTCGTAACGTCGTACTTGAGCGCAAATTCGGTTCACCACTCATCACGAATGATGGTGTAACCATTGCAAAAGAAATCGAGCTTGAGAATGCATTCGAAAACATGGGCGCAAAGCTTGTAGCAGAAGTTGCATCGAAGACAAATGACATCGCAGGTGACGGTACAACAACAGCAACTGTCCTTGCTCAAGCTATGATCCGTGAAGGCTTGAAGAACGTAACAGCTGGCGCAAACCCAGTCGGTATCCGTAAAGGAATCGAAAAAGCAGTAGTCGCAGCCGTGGAAGGTCTTCAAAGCGTTTCAGATGAAATCGAAAGCAGACAAGAAATTGCACAAGTTGCGGCAATCTCTTCTGGAGACGAAGAAGTCGGAGAGTTAATTTCACAAGCAATGGAGCGCGTAGGCAACGACGGTGTTATCACAATTGAAGAATCTAAAGGCTTTATTACAGAGCTCGATGTAGTAGAAGGTATGCAATTCGACCGTGGTTACGCATCTGCTTATATGGCAACAGATACAGACAAAATGGAAGCAGTGCTTGAAAATCCATATGTCTTAATTACAGATAAGAAAATCAACAATATCCAGGAAATTCTTCCAGTGCTTGAACAAGTTGTTCAGCAAGGTAAACCGTTGTTGATCATCGCAGAAGATGTTGAAGGTGAAGCTCTAGCTACACTAGTGGTCAACAAACTACGCGGTACATTCAACGCAGTGGCTGTTAAAGCACCAGGCTTCGGTGATCGCCGTAAAGCTATGCTTGAAGACATCGCAATCCTAACTGGTGGACAGGTAATCACAGAAGATCTAGGACTTGATCTGAAATCTGCTGACCTGACATCACTAGGACGCGCTGCGAAAATCGTCGTTACAAAAGACAACACAACAATCGTTGAAGGTAACGGTGACGCAGGTTCTATCGAGTCACGTGTAGGCCAAATTCGTTCACAGTTGGAAGAAACAACTTCTGAATTCGACAAAGAGAAATTGCAAGAACGTCTAGCTAAACTAGCTGGCGGTGTAGCAGTCATCAAAGTCGGAGCTGCAACTGAAACAGAGTTGAAAGAGCGAAAACTTCGTATCGAAGACGCATTGAACTCAACACGTGCGGCAGTAGAAGAAGGAATCGTATCGGGTGGGGGTACTGCACTCGTGAACGTCTATAAGCAAGTAGAAACATTACTTGAAGACACGGAAGGCGACGTAGCAACAGGTATTAAGATTGTACTTCGTGCACTCGAAGAACCAGTACGTCAAATCGCAACAAACGCGGGTCTTGAAGGTTCTATCGTAGTAGACCGCTTGAAGCGCGAAGAAGTCGGCGTCGGCTTTAACGCAGCAGAAGGCACATGGGTTAACATGGTGGAAGCTGGAATCGTGGATCCAACGAAAGTAACTCGTTATGCTCTTCAAAACGCAGCATCTGTAGCAGCTATGTTCTTAACTACTGAAGCTGTTGTTGCAGATCTACCAGAACCAGCAGGTGCAGCAGGAATGCCTGATATGGGCGGTATGGGTGGAATGGGCGGCATGATGTAAGTCAAGCTGTTCTAATTTAAAAGCGTCAACTCCTAATTATTTAGGAGTTGACGCTTTTTGTAGTTTATTTACGTAAGAAATAATGACCATCTCGATTAACGAGAATACTTAAATTTTTGGATCCGTTTTATATAATAGCTATCATGAACTAAACACTCATCTACGGATACTGACTGATCAGGTTTAGCCAAGCTCCTCACCGCAATCTTTGCTTCCTCATCCATTGCGTCGCTACAAATTTCTCTCCGATTTCCAACGGTGCACCGCCATGCAACGTCAAGTCGTTCAACAGTGGATCGTTATAGAAATACTCGAAATAGACGGCCATTCCTTTTTGGGGAGTGACAGACAGTTTTAGGTGGGGGAAGAACGTTTCACCGCCTTGTTCGACATCGTTCAAGTACATGACGAGCGTACTAATTCGGTTATTGGTAACGTTGCTCGCTGCTGAGAAGAAGTCATGATGTGCTTTATATTCCTGGCCTGGCAGATAGCGCAAAACTTGAAGTCTTTCACCGTGTTCGATTGGGATATTCATAACCGCTTCAATCCGTTTTTCAATTCTCGTGATAATCAGGTTATCAGGTTCTTCAATGAACATACCGCTGCTAGTTCTAATCTCGTTTTCTACATGTACTGTTCCGATTTTGGATCGTTTCATCTTGTCTGTCGACAGCCGGATCAGTTCGTCACATTCTTCATCGCTTAGCATATTGCCTAAGACAACGACTAATGGTTCATCGACTTTCGCAATAATTTCGATGTCACGGTCTGCTACGATTTTCTTTCCTCTATGATTAAATATGGTTTGTTCTCTATTTTCCGCTATCAACTTTGAGCACCTCTTTACTAGTTTGATTTCTATAAATCAAATACAGTGTTACGTAGTGAGTGTACAGCGAATATAGAACTTCTCTTGAGTTTCACACTTCCTCTAGTAAAATGAATTCAATATATTTTAGCATGCTAGATTACTTGTCGTAAATTCAGAATGTAGTCAAAAAGGTAGTGATATATAACTGTTTTTTACAATCAATTATCTATTGCTGAAATACCTGTACAGGGAATAGGTTTTTGATAGTTGGAAAAGCGTTCTAGCTATAGTAGTCTAAACGGATCAAAGAACTGAACTTGTTGTTATTATACGCAACATCTGGGAAAGATGAGGATTTCCCGAATGATGGGAAGGGTTAATTAAGTCATAGTGTGAAAAACAAACTTGAATGTTTAAACATTCATGAAATTTCGTGCGCAGCGTTTAATATTTGAAAGACTTTGGAGATCATTTTGTTGTGAATTCCGGGCGGCAATTAACGCCAAAGACAAATGAATCGAATAAATAGCAAAAACGTCAGAGACTTTGAAGCGCGCCATCGACCAATGGGGTATTGTTGGGACAGTATAAGAACGAAATGAGCCTCTTGGGATAGTTCATAAGAGGCTCATTTTTATACAGCAGGAATTCTGATCCGTTTCTTCAAGTTATAAACTCTCCACTTCAACACGTCCTGAGAAAAACGTTGCGCCACCTCCCATGTCAGCAATTCGGTCTGGTGTTAAAGCGTTCACAAGGTGTTTTTGACCTGAACTATCTCCCAAAATACCTTGACTGACAACAACTCCGGGAAGGACTTGCTCGCCGACAGAGACAGTGAATATACATTCCCCGCGCTCGTTCCATATTCGAACAGTCGAATTGTCTTCGATTCCTCGCCTTTCCGCATCGTGTCGATTGATGAACAATTTAGGAGCTTTTTCAAGTTGGATATGTTTTTCATTGTTCGAAAAAATCGTGTTCATAAAATTATGGTTAATTGCAGGTACATACAGTAAAGGGTAATCGGAATCTTGAACAATCGGAATATACGTAGGAAGGGCCGGTAATCCTGCTGATTTCATTTGTTCTGAATACAACTCGATTTTTCCGCTCGGCGTCTTTAATTGGTTCAATAAATCGCCTGTCCCACTCGCCTTCATATAGCGTTGCTCCTTTAATGCAGCATACGATACTTCAGATAAATGAGGATTGGACAAATCGCTTAACGCTTGATCGATCATTTCGGCGTCATTTTCTAGGAAGGGTTGCTCGTCAAAACCCATTGCTTGCGCTAACAATCTGAAAACGTCCGGGTTAGATTTACTGTCCCCGTATTTTTCGATGACAGGTTCCTGCAAATGGATGTAGTGATGCCAGAAAGATGTATAAAAGTCCGTATTTTCAAAAGCGGATGTCGCAGGCAGAACAATGTCCGCAAACAAGGCAGTATCCGTCAAAAACAAATCATGGACCACCGTAAACAAATCCTCGCGTGCTAAGCCATCCTGGACCTTATTGGCATCCGGTGCGACAACGGCGGGGTTGCTATTATAGACATACAAAGAGCGAATCGGTTGTTGTTCCTTCAGTAATGCTTGTCCCAATAAATTCATATTGAATTTCCGCGTTGGTTTTTTCTGAAGTTCAGGCCGTTCTAATGCGGCAATATTATGCGTCAAATAGTCGGAATTTGATTTGACTGCTCCTCCGCCCTTTAATTCCCATTGCCCAGTCAAAGCAGGCAAGCAAGTAATGGTCCGAACGATCATGCCGCCATTATCATGATGCTGCAATCCATTGCCAATGCGTATCATGGAAGGAGAGATGTTACCGTACATTCGTGCCAATTTATAAATATCTTCTTCCGGCACGCCCGTAATAGTGGAAACCTTTTGCGGATTGTAGTACTTTACATGTTCGCTGAGCGCTTCATGACCGATTGTGTACTGTTCCAAAAAAGCTTGATGGACTAGCTTTTCTTTATAAAGAACATGCATAATTCCGAGTGCAAGCGCTCCATCAGTTCCAGGTAGAATGGGAATGAACCAATCAGCCATGCGTCCAGTTTGGTTTTTATGGACGTCAATGACAATAGTTTTCGCGCCGTTTTTTTTCGCCTTTTGGGCAATCATGATTTGGTGCATATTGGTACTAACCGCATTGATCCCCCAAAAAATAAATAATTTCGTTTCCGTCATCTCTTCTGGATCCGTTCCATAACGCCCGCCCATTGTGTAATTGTAGCCGGCCTCGCCGGCGACTGAACAAATCGTCCGGTCCAGTTGACTGGAACCAAGGCGATTAAAGAAACGACGATCCATTCCTTTAGAACTGAGTTTTCCCATATTTGCATAAAAGCTGTAAGGAAGAATCGATTCTGGACCTTCTTCAGAAATTATTTTATTCCACTGATTTGTAATAGTTGTAATGGCCTCTTCCCAACTGATTGGAACGAATTGACCATCGCCTTTTTCCCCAATGCGTTTTAAAGGGGTTGTAATTCGATTTTGATCATAAATCCTTTCAGCCATATGCCGAACTTTGTTGCAAATACTTCCTTTTGTGACTGGATGTTCAGGATCACCTTCAATTTTAACAATTTTCCCGGCTTCTTTATGAATAAGCAATCCACATTGATCTGGACAATCAAGAGAACAAACCGAGGGAACGATACCATTTTCTACATCAATATACGATTGCATTACACAAGTCCTTTCTAACGATTTAATTTTGCAATTACAAAATTTACTATGAAATCCTAATATTATTGAAGCTTAATAATCGAATAATTATTAAAAATAGAGTACATCCATTGGGGTAGAGGAAAGCGTATGTTGAAGTGTAAATCAACCTTTTTTCTGATTTTGATGAAAAATACTCTATTAGTAAATTGACTCAAACAAATAGTTTATGTGAGTTAGTATACCATATTAGAGATAGTATATTTAGAAAGTTCCCATAATCAATTGACTTTGAATTAATTATTATGTACAGTAACTTCATTAGTTCAATTTTAATAATTTTCTACCAATTTCATATTATTTTCTATCGAGAGAAGTTGAGGGACTGGCCCAATGAAACTTCGGCAACATCATTGTGCCAAATCCAGCAAGCGTAGCTTGAGAGATAGAAAGAGGATCGCATATTTATATTGCGCTGGCGATAATTGCCAACTACTCTTTCCGTCTTTACGGGAAGGTTTTTTATTTTCTAAAGAAAATGCAAAATACATAAGCAGGAATGGAGAGTATTGATATGTTGGAGAAAATAGGGATTACAAAAAACTTAGGATGGGGCTTTTTCGGTGTTATGTTGTTCATGATGGGAGATGGAATTGAAGCGGGTTGGTTAAGTCCATTCTTAATTGAAAGTGGATTAACCATTCAACAATCAGCAGCTATATTCACAGTATACGGAGTCTCGATTGCGCTGTCTTCCTGGTTTTCAGGCGTCTGCGTAGATGTTTTTGGGCCGAAACGTACAATGGCAATTGGGTTAGCCGTCTATATTATCGGTACAGCAGGGTTTATTACATATGGTTTTTCAACGATGAATTATCCGGTTATGCTTCTGACTTATTTTATTAAAGGTTTTGGTTATCCGCTATTTGCTTATTCCTTCTTAACATGGGTCATTTATAAAACACCACAAAGTAAATTGAGTTCTGCTGTTGGTTGGTTCTGGTTTGTTTTTTGTGCGGGAATGATGGTACTTGGCGCGTGGTATTCAAGTGTTGCAATCCAACATTTCGGTTACATCAATACTATGTGGACATCTATATTCTGGGTATGTCTTGGTGCAGTTTTAGCTATAGTGGTCAATAAAGACAAGTTTGAAAAGAAAAAACTCGCAAACAAAAAAGAAGCAGTCAAAGAATTATTGAAAGGTATCACCATTTTGAAATCGAATCCGAGGGTTGCTGCAGGTGGGATTGTCCGCGTTATTAATAGCTTAAGCGTTTATGGATTCCCAGTATTCTTACCAATGCATATGGCACAGCACGGTATTGAAACAACTGCTTGGCTACAATTATGGGGTACATTTTTCTTAGGAAACATTATCTTTAATTTAGTGTTCGGCTTCATTGGAGATAAATTCGGCTGGAAAAACACAATTATTTGGTTTGGTGGTATCGGTTGTGCGATATTCACGCCACTATTATTTTATATACCAGTAATTACAAATGGCAGCATTGTTATGACGAGCATTGTCGGATTCATTTGGGGCGGTTTAGTAGCAGGCTACGTTCCGATTGGTGCACTAGTACCATCCGTGGCGGGTGAAGATAAAGGTGCGGCAATGTCCGTGTTGAATTTTTCTGCGGGTCTATCGACATTCGTAGCTCCTGCGATTGCCTTGACATTTATCGGGCTTGTTGGAGCAGAAGGGGTCGTGTGGATTTTCAGTGCTCTCTACTTAGTGAGTGCGATTATCGTTAAATTCATTCGTATACCGGAAGAAGAAGGTGGAAAGATAAAGGAGAAAACTTTGCTAGTTACCTCGTAAAATCACCTTGGGCTAGCCGGTGATTGACAAAGTCGTCGATAGATGAAATACTCACATTCAATTTGAAAAATAACATGCTATTGATCTAGATTGTAGGATATGTGGATAATTCTTTCTATCTTTTTGTTATAGATTAGAGGGACTTTTATTAATAGATGGAAAGAGATAAAAGATGATAGTATGGCGTAACAGGTGCCCAATCAAAAAGAGGTTAAAAACTATTTGGATTGTTTTCAACTTCCTTTAAAAAAGCAGATGTGTCGTTGGTTTTAGGGAAGTTGGGCACGCGCATTCATAATAAAGGAGATGTTCGCAATGGTTGAAAAGAATTTTGAAAAAGCAGCATTTGCAGGCGGATGCTTCTGGTGCATGGTGAAACCGTTTAAAGAATGGCCAGGCGTCCAAGATATCGTGTCAGGGTATATGGGCGGACATCTCGATAATCCAACGTATGAAGATGTAAAAAAAGGCACATCCGGTCATGTAGAAGTTGTTGAAATTACGTTTGATCCTGTCTTATTCCCATATGAGAAATTGCTCGAAGTATTCTGGCAACAAATCGATCCGACAGACGCAGAAGGTCAATTTCACGACCGCGGATCATCCTATACAACCGCCATTTTCCATTACACAGATGCACAACGGGAAATTGCCAAGAGGTCGAAAGCAAACCTAGCTGCAAGTGGCATTTTTACTAAGCCTATCGTCACGACAATCCGCCCCGCAGAAACTTTCTACCGAGCAGAAGAATACCATCAAGACTATTACATAAAAGAAGAGGAACATTACACAGATAACCGTGCACGTTCAGGGCGCAATGAATTCATAGCCAAGCACTGGGGATAATAATAGGAATGATAAAGTGGGCATGCGTTTTCATAAAGCGCTGCCTTTTTTGTTTGAAATGGGGGAATTAATAAAAAGTACCCGTACAACATTGAACTCTGAATTCAAAAAACAAGCAACCCTTTTTAGTAGTAAGTACTATGGAAACACTTATAAATGTTTCAAGCAGACACTTTTAAGTAATTATTTCTTATCCTTTATAAGATTGGACAGTGTAGAAAAAGAGGTTTGGCTTTCAGATTGAATGACAGAAATACTGCCATCAGTTTCTAGTATGACGGCCGACACATCATCAAGAGAGCCTAAGCCACTGGAACGTGCGGCTTGGAATATTTCCTCTTCCAAAATTCGTTCTGATTTCATTGTCTCCTTCAAAAAACTACCTTCATAAAACAATAGTTTTGGCTCTGATTTAATCAGTTTGCTAATAATTCGAAATCGAACAGATGACCAGGCAACTATATATTGCATACCTATCAGAACAATGAAAGCGGTCAAACCTTCCGAAAGAGCTACGTCTTTACTTAATAAAATGGTGGCTAAGATTGACCCGAGTGCGACTGTCACAACCAAGTCGAATGCATTCATCTTGGAAAGCGTACGTTTACCTGATATACGCAAAATGAAAATTAATCCTATATAGCTTAAAACACCGACTACAACAGTTCGTAGAAGAGTTTCCCATCCATTAAAGAACATAATACACCTCGAATATTTGACTTAGTTAATTTATCATTCCCCTACAACATTGTGATGAAACTTTCTTTCGTGGGTACTTTGCACCTGTTTGGGAGTAGGAGGTGTAATATACTTGCTCAGAAACTAAAAATCTAAACTTTTATCCTTTTGGTAACCACTTTACTGCTGAGGGAGTATTTTATGAATGCTACTTTATGCTTATACAAAATATTCCTGTTCGTTATATATTTAATATAGATGGTTCACATCTATTGAAAGGCTATTTGAATATCTTTTCGAATAATAGAGTAAGATGTTATTTCTCGATTCAGATGAGGGTATCTACTACACTATAAATAAAGAATACTTGAGCAGAGGAGGTACGAATAGTGAAGGATCAAACAAGATATCTTCGTCTAGCGAATATAACAAAGTTAATCAATTCAAAGTTAGAGTTAAGAGAAGTACTGAATCACGTAGTTACTGCTATATCAGAAGAGATTGTCCGATGTGACTCGGTTGGAATTTATTTGCCACAACAAGACGGATCATTTAGGGGGTTCGTAGGAAAGCCCGAAGTGATCAACGGCATGACACTCGATATGCATATAATTGATACCGACTTCGATTTATTGGCGAAAGAAGTAATTGAAACGAAAAGAACGATATATATACCGGATACATCCAAAGATCATCGACCCGATCCAAGAGCAGTTGAAGGATTTAAGATAAAATCTCTATTAGTTTTACCCATTACTGTAGAGACAGAATTATTTGGATTAGTGTTCTTGTTCGACTATGGAATACCAATGAATCTAACGGAGCTTGAGATTCAAACAGTTCAGTCCTATGTCAATATGGCTGCTGTTGCTATTCAGAATGCCAAGCTGCTAACGAATAAAGAAGAACTTATTCAGGAAAAGCAATTATTGTTAGATATAACTCGCGATTTATCACTCTGTTCTACCATGCAGGAAGCACTGGATATATGTTTTCTATATATAGAAAGAGTGCTTGGAAACAATAATATAGGTGTACATTTAATCGATCCATCGGTGCATATGAAGATTAAGCCTGCAACCATTAATCGTAATAGTAATTGGTCTGCAGAAGCGTGGGTAAAATCCCATGACGAGATAAAGTTTGACGATGAAAATGATAAGGTGTTCCAAGAAGTCATTGCATCTAAAAAAGCAGAACACATTCCCGATGTCTATGCAGATGATCGAGTGAACCATAAAGTATGTCGATACTTCGGTATTCAATCGATGTTTATTCTTCCTATCGTTTCCATGGGGAAAGTATTGGGTTTAATAGTTATTGCAGACCTTCAACAAAGGAGTCCGAATTACTCCCAGGCCAGTCAGCAACTGACGCAATCTATTGTAGATACAACGGCTTCCACTTTATTGAACTTATTGAATATGGAAAAGCAAGAGTTGATCATAGAACAGCGGACCGCAGAGATAACGGAAAAGAATAACGAACTTGAAACGGCCATGAAAGAATTACAGCGGATTAGCCGAGAGAAAGAACTGATTCTTCATTCGGCAGGTGAAGGGATATTCGGGCTGGATCTACATGGCGTTATTACTTTTTGTAATCCAGCCGCAGCCATGATGCTAGGGTATAAGATTAAGAACGAGCTAATAGGTAAACCTGTCAATATTATTTACAATGAAAACAATACGAACAATGATGAAGTTATATTCTTTAGGCAAGATCAATCCAGCTTCCCTGTAGAATATGTTAGATCATCCATCAAAGAAGGAGAGAGGATCGTTGGGGATGTCGTTACATTTAAAGATATCTCTGAAAGAAAGAAGATGGAGAAAGAAATTAGATACCATGCGTATTATGATAGCTTAACCAATTTACCCAACCGGGTGCTTTTAAAAGATCGCATGGAACAGGGGTTGAGTTTTGCTCATACTCTTAAAGAAAAAGCAGCTGTACTGTTCATGGACTTGGATCGTTTCAAATCAGTTAATGATTTATTAGGGCATAGCTATGGTGATATTTTATTGACACATGTAGCAAGACGTATATGTGTATGCCTCCCCGAGGGCGCTACAGCTTCTCGTCAAGGCGGGGACGAATTTATTATTTACTTGCCTTGTATTGAATCCGAAGCAGAAGTGATAGAGGTGGCGGAAAAGATTGTTGATCAATTCAACAAGCCTTTCAATCTAAAAGGCCATGAAATGCATATCCATAGCAGTATAGGGATCAGTTTATATCCGCAAGATGGGCAGACGGCGGAATTATTAATAAAAAATGCCGATATCGCGATGTATCAGTCTAAAACCGTATCTGGCAGCAGCTATCAATTTTATCATTTGGCGATGGATATTAGGACATTTGAAAATGTAAAGTTTGAAAATGCTTTATATAAAGCGCTTGATCATGGGGAGTTGGAACTTTATTTTCAACCTCAAATTGATTATAGTACACGTTCTATCATTGGAACAGAAGCGTTATTAAGATGGAATCATTCAACAGAAGGATTGATCTCGCCGGATAGGTTTATTGCGCTGGCGGAGGAGACGGGACTAATCGTTCCTATCGGAGAGTGGGTGATCAGAAGTGCGTGTAACCAAATCAAGAACTGGCAAGAAAAAGGATATCCACCAATTGTAGTATCCGTAAATTTATCGGCCCGTCAGTTTGAACAAAATAATTTATTCCAAACAGTTAAAGGAATATTAGATGAAGTAGGGGTATCACCGGAACTTTTATGTCTTGAAATTACGGAGAACCAAATCATTAAAAATACAGAACTGACTATCCAGACAATGAAAGAATTACAGGCAATCGGCATCAACATGTCCATTGACGACTTTGGTACAGGCTATTCTTCTTTAGGTTATTTGAAAAACTTACCAATAAATGCATTGAAAATAGATAAATCCTTTATTCAAGAATTGAAAAGTAATGACGACAACTCAGCCATCGCGAATACAATTATTACATTGGCAAAAAACCTGGGCCTGGATTTAGTTGCTGAAGGTGTCGAAACGCTGGAACAAGCCGAATTTTTAGCTTCGAGAGAATGTTACATTATGCAAGGTTATTTCTTTAATGTGCCGCTGAAGGTTAATGAATTCGAGAGCACATATCTGGCTACTAAAGGAGAGTTTTTATGAAAGCAATTCGAGCAGTATTGGATTATTTAAGAGCTAGTGGGGTAAAACACGTTTTTGGCATTCCGGCAGGATCAGTCAATGCATTTTTTGATGAGTTGTATGAAATACCAGAACTAACGCCAATTGTGACAAAGCATGAAGGCGCGGCTTCCTATATGGCAGTTGCATATGCCAAATATACGGCTACTATGAGCGTTTGTATAGGATGCAGTGGACCTGGTGGTACTAATCTGCTAACGGGCGCCGCAAATGCCATGCGTGAACATATCCCTGTTTTGTTTTTGACAGGCGCAGTTCCAGTTAATACTGTTGGTTTAAATGCCTCTCAAGAATTGGATGCTGAACCGCTTTTCAAATCAGTGACGAAATATAGTGTAACTGTAACGGATTCGAAGGATTTACTTGGAGAAGTGGCAAAGGCATGTGAAATAGCAATTTCTGGTGTACCAGGTCCTGTCCATATCGCCATGCCGATAGATATCCAAATCAATCAAATTGAACCTCCCGAAATACCGGCTCCGCCAAAAAGAGCGCCGATTGTTCCAGATCAAAACACCATACAGTCTGTTGCAAGAGAGCTTGCCAATAAAAAGGATGGATATATCTTTGTAGGACAAGGTATTAGGCACTCCGTGGCTCAGTTACTTGATTTAGCGGAGGTGCTTGGTTGGCCGATCATTACAACACCGCAGGCAAAAGGTTATATTACAGATGATCATCCACTCCTCGCCGGCGTATTCGGTTTTGCCGGTCATGACGCGGCTTCTTCATTGATTAATGGGAAAGATGGTGAAGCTTTGCTGGTGGTAGGCTCCAGTTTAGGCGAGACGGCTACGAATAATTGGAACGTCAATCTCACTAAAAATCGGTACACTATTCAATTGGACTACGATTCATCCGTTTTTAATCGTAAATATGAAGTGAATGCTGCTGTTTTGGGAGACATAGATTTAAGCTTGACTGCGTTACTAAATGAATTACAAAGTTTAAACTTGCCGACCAAAGATCAAGCTTTTAGTAAACAGGAAATAGGAATGGTAGATAGTGAAGAGTACAACACGAAAAATGTATTGATGCGTCTGCAAGAATGCGCTCCCCGCAATACTAGATATACCGTTGATATAGGTGAGTTCATGGCGTATATCATTCATGATATGAACGTAGTGGAGACCGATTCATTTGATATTAATGTGCATTTTGGGGCGATGGGGAGCGGTATAGGTTCTGCAATTGGCTCGAAGCTTGCTGAACCTGAACGTCCAGTAGTTTGCGTTACCGGTGATGGATGTTTCTTCATGCACGGTATGGAAATTCTGACCGCCAAAGAACATAAGTTGCCTATATTATTTGTCGTAATGAATAATGCGCGCTTAGGAATGGTCTATCATGGACATTCATTGCAATATAAACGCTCCCATCCATCATTCGAACAAGAACCGGTGAATATTGCAGCTATGGTTGCGGCCATGAACATACCGAGTAAACGAATTGAAGCGATGGAGGATCTGACTAAAGAAGTGGTAGACGAGCTCATGCACGTCGGGGGTCCATCAATCCTCGAAGTTTCCTTAATAGATAATACAATACCTCCAATGGGAGATCGTGTGAAGTTTCTATCTTCTTTTGGGAAGTGAATAACCCGGATAAGGGGGCTTGTTTGCCTCCTCTCCGGGTTATTTATCATAGTCAGATAGATCAGTAAAAGGCATTTGTTACTTCAATGATTGCATCTATTGTTTTACCTTTAAATGCATTGGACACGGAAAGTCCAGAAGGGTTTGAAAAGTAATACGCATCCAATTGTGGGTTATAACTATATCCCATGTCAGTTAAAGATCGCTGTAATTCAGTCGGTAAGTTTTTTGATCCAGTACGCTTCATAAAGTAGTTTGTGCCGTAGATTTTCACATCTACATCCTTGGTTCCGGTATGGATTACAAATAAGTCTTTTTCATCCTTCACCAACCACTGGCCTTTTGAATACAAAGAGATCTTAGTCTTTCCCAATCCGTCAATTCCAGCTAAATTCATGCCGAAATAGTGGTTAATCATTGTACGCACATTGTCACCTGTCACATGATAATGATGATGTACCAAATATAAATCTAGAATAATTTGTGAAGGAAAACTGTCGTGATTTTCCAAATTCGTTGATGGTGGTATCTCAAAAGTACCGATTTTCTCTTTAGTCAACACGGGAACTTGTTCTAAGTGGAACTTGAAAGCTTGTGCAATTGCTTCGTAAATAACTGGACTAGTTACTTTGTTTTTATATTGATCAATATACATATCCATTATATCAATCTTCGCCAACTTGCTGATGTAATGAATTACTTCCGCTTCCGAAAAGCATGTATCCAATTGATGCGAACGTTTAATCATGTCCTGAATTTCATAGGAATACGTTATCGGGGCAATTTTCATGCGAAGCCTCCTCATTGTAGAACACGCTTATATTTATAAGATAATTATACAGCAAAATATGTGTAAAGTATTAAATTATTAGAAAAAAATGACATCCGATAGTTGCTAGCCGGATTCTGACAACACGGTTGTTCCCTACTATTCTATATAACCACTATTCCGTTTCAACGAAAGCATGATAGTAACCCGTACCTGTGTGGGAATTGTATCTATTAATGTGAATAGTGGTTTTCCGCATAAGGCAACTCCAAGTTCTCCCGTAAAGTAGTCCCTTCGTAATCCGTCCGGAAAATCCCGCGCTTTTGAAGGATGGGGACAACTTGATCAACAAATAATTCTAATTCGCTTGGCAGATTAGCGATGAGCATGAAGCCGTCTGCTCCATTCTGTTCGTACCAGGCTTCGATAAGATTGGCGACTTGCTCCGGTGTACCCATAAAAGGCGTTCTCGGTGTGGCTTCTCTTAAAGCAACTTGACGCAAGGTTAAGTTTTTCTTGCGTGCTTCAGACTTAATGCGATCCGTATCGCTTCTGAAACTATTTTGACCGATGCCTCCTATATCGGGAAAAGGTTCATCCAATGGATATTGGGAAAAATCATGATGTTCAAAAAGACGACCTAAAAAAGCAAGTGCTTGCTCAATCGTCACCAAACCGGAAAGTTCTTCGTATTTCCTCTCCGCTTCCTCTATCGTATCTCCAATAATCGGACTGATACCTTGTAGAACCAAAACATCATCGGGGTTACGTTCAAGAGCGGCTGTTTGCTCTTTCACATCGATGTAATAGCGCCGCGCTTCTTCTAAAGTAGGCATAATGGCAAAAACTGCATCTGCTTCTTGTGCAGAAAATGCAATGCCTGCTTTTGATGAACCAGCTTGAAATATTACCGGCTGACCTTGTAGCGAACGACCGATATTCAGTGGTCCCTGTACAGAAAAGAATTCGCCTTCATAATTCAACGTATGTAATTTATTTGGCTCGAAAAATTGCCCCGTCTTTTTATTGCGTATAAAAGCATCATCTTCCCATGAATTCCATAAGCCTTTCATAACTTTTACGAACTCGGCAGCCATCCGGTAACGTGCGGCATGATTTGGATGATCTTTAACTTCCTTACTAAAATTTAGTGCCGCTTTTTCCAATCCGGATGTCACCGCATTCCATCCTGCCCGTCCGCCGCTTAACATATCAAGTGAAGCAAATTGCCGTGCTGCAGAAAAAGGTTCACTATAGGTAGTCGATAATGTGCCGACTAATCCGATATTCGACGTCACTACTGCCAGTGCAGAAAGTATCGTGAGTGGTTCGAATCGATTCAGGTAATGCGGATTCGATTTTTCATTGATGTACAATGCATCTGCGATGAAAACAAAATCAAATTTACCGCGTTCTGACGTTTGGGCTTGTTGTTTATAAAATTCAAAGCTTACACTTGCGTCCGATGGCATAGCAGGATGCCGCCAGTCCGAAATTTTTTCACCGACACCGTGAATCATCGTTCCTAGTTTCAACTTCTTTCTCACATGCATCGTCCTCTCTTTAGTCATGTGGATTGTTGTGTATGTATCATCCAGTGTCTTAAATTATTACGTGTGTTATGACTTGTGTCAAGACAGTTATTTATATACCTGTACGTGTTGCATGATGGCCAGGCGTTTAACTACTGAAGTCCAATAGGGGGCTTGTTGCTGATGGATAGTATGATAATTGGATGATTCCTAGAGCCACCTTAATTGTGAAATTTAGATTATTAGAGCATTGTGATTTCGTGTGTGTTTACAGAAAGGTACTTCTCGATGATGTTGAAGGGTGAGCCTTTGACGTTAACGGCAGTTTTCATACCGTTTCTTTATACTGTGCGTAAACATTCACTTCATACGAAATACTAACCAATCCAAATACATTGTCACGTTATATTTTTCAAGTTTTATGAGAATACTATAATTATTAAAGAACATAATAATAAATGATTGACTTACTTGTTCGAAAGTAACATAATAATGTTTATATAGAACATATTATTGATTCTGATGAACGTAGCATGTAGGAGGTCATTGGATTGTCTCCAAAAGAACGAAGATCGAAAATAATGGAATCGCTTGCAACTGAAGGACGAGTGGACATCATCCAACTGTCGGAAGTATTGAATGTAACGCCTATGACGATACGAAGGGATTTCGATGTTCTAGAGAAGCAGAACAAGCTGATTCGCACACATGGCGGAGCAGTTCCATCACAAGCACTGATTCACGAAAAGACGTTTGAATTAAAGTCTAATATTTCTGTCCAGGAAAAGAAGATGATTGCAAAACATGCTGTCTCTTTTGTATCGGACGGTATGACAGTGCTCATCGATTCAGGAACTACGACGCTAGAAATTGCACGGTTATTAAAAACACATGAACAGATCACAGTGATTACGAATGATATAAAAATAGCAGCTGAGCTTATGGGCAGCAAATTAGAAGTAATCATTCTTGGCGGTCGGTTACAGACAGAAACGGGAACTCTGTATGGTTCTTTGACAGAAAATATCTTGAAATCAATCCATGTCGACCTGTTCTTTTTGGGTGCAAATGCGATTCACAGTTCGTTTGGTATTACTACACCCACAATCGATAAGTCATCCTTGAAACGCGAGATGATCAGAACAGCCACAGAAACAATACTTGTAGCAGATTCAACAAAGTTTAATCAGAAAGCCTTCTCAAAGGTCTGTGATCTGGAAGACGTTTCTACGATTATTACAGATCAGCAATTATCGGAAGAACTGATGGAGAAATATAGCGAATTGGCAGAAATCATTATTGCAGAGTAGGTGAGTATATGAAGATCGGAATAATCGCAGATGATTTGACAGGTGCGAACGCAACGGGCGTACGTCTTGCGAAAGTCGGATTTAAAAGCGCCACGATAATTTTTGGTGCACAGGTACCGAAATCGGACAAGTTCACATCGATTTGTGTAGATACGGACAGTAGGTATGTAGATGCTACTGTTGCAAAAGAGAGGGTTCAAGACACATTCAAGCAGCTTCGATTGTGGGGAGCTGATGTTATCGCAAAGCGGATTGACAGTACGATTCGGGGCAATATTGGTTCCGAGATTGATGCATTGCTTACCAGTACAGGGGAAGAAAGCATCGCTATTGTCGTTGCTTCTTATCCTGACTCAGGACGGGTTACATCTGGCGGCTATCTGTTAGTGGAAGGCGTGCCAGTTCAGGAAACAGATGTGGCAAAAGATCCGATGAACCCAATATCCAAATCATTTGTGCCCGCAGTGATTGCGGAGCAAAGCCAACATGAAATCGGACATATTGGACTAGGGGATGTCTTACAAGGAAAAACTAAAATTACCGCTTCTTTGTTGGAGCAAATCAATGCAGGTAAGAGAATCATTGTGATCGATGCAGTTACGAATGAAGAAATAAGCAATATCGCGGAGTCAATGGCGATGATGGAAGAACATACGTTATTTCCGGTGGATCCAGGTCCGCTAACAGCAGCTTTTGCGCGTGTATTGACTAGGCGAAGACTGTACAGGAATAGATATATTGTCACAGTAGGTAGTGTTACCAGTCTTACCGGCCGACAATTGCGCTATTTAATGGATAAAACTAATTCCTCCCCGGTCTATGTGGATGCTTCGCAATTGGCGACGACAACAGATAGATGGGACGTTGAAGTGAAGCGTGCAACTGACGAAGGAATGAGGAAGTTGAAAGAGCAGGAAGTTTTAATTGTAACGACACTGTCTCCGACTTCAAAAATTCTGTCTCTGACAAGTATTGCAAAAGAAGAAGGTACCACCGAAGAATTGCTCGCGAAGAGGATTACTTCGGGTCTTGCGAAAGTAACGCATTCAATCATACAAAATTGTAATATGAAAATCGACGGTACATTTTCCAGTGGCGGCGATGTTACGGCAGCATTGTTTACAATCAGTGGTGCTGAAGCAATTCAACTTGATGAGGAAGTAATACCGCTTTCTGCGTATGGTAAATTCATCGGGGGGACATTTGATGGCATACCGGTTGTGACAAAAGGCGGCATGGTCGGTGAAAAGCAATCAATCTATAAATGCCTTATTTATCTTCAAACAAAAAATGATGAAGGACGTGTTTAATATGACAAACGAACGTAAAATTATAGCAATCCCAATGGGTGATGCAGCAGGAATCGGACCGGAAATTACCGTTAAGTCATTAGCGAAGCAAGAGATTTATGAAATGTGTAATCCACTCGTTGTCGGTGATGCAGACGTTATGAAAAAAGCAATCGGCGTAACAGGAACGAATTTAGAGGTGAACATTGTTTCTGATCCAAAGGAAGGAAAGTATGAATTCGGAACAGTGGACGTGTTAGATATGAACAATATTGACATCGATGCATTGCAACCTGGAAAAGTACAGGCGCAATGCGGACAAGCTGCTTTTGAATTTATCAAAAAATCAGTGGAACTCGCAATGGCAGATGAAGTAGCGGCAATAGCTACAACACCTATCAATAAAGAATCATTAAAAGCTGCAAACGTTCCGTATATTGGTCACACTGAGATGCTTGAAGATTTGGGTGGAGCACCTGATCCCTTAACCATGTTCCAAGTAAACGGAATGAGAATCTTCTTCTTGACGCGTCACGTTTCTTTAAAAGAAGCAATTTCCCAAATGACGAAAGAACGTGTTCGTGATTACTTGAGCCGTTGTGACCAAGCGTTGCAACGTCTAGGTGTAGAAGATCGTAAGTTGGCGGTCGCCGGTCTGAATCCGCATAGTGGAGAAGGCGGTCTGTTCGGCATGGAAGAAGTAAATGAAATCGCACCGGGTGTCGAAGCAGCTAAAGCGGACGGCATTGATGCATACGGTCCTGTTCCAGCAGATTCTGTATTCTTCCAGGCGTTGAATGGTAAATATGATGCGGTCCTTTCCCTTTATCATGATCAAGGGCATATTGCTGCAAAAATGACAGATTTTCACCGCACGATTTCTATCACGAATGGACTTCCGTTCTTACGTACATCAGTTGACCATGGTACAGCATTTGATATTGCTTGGAAGAACATTGCAGCAAGTGTGAGCATGGAAGAATGTATTAAGTTAGCAGCTGAGTATGCACCTAAGTTTACTAGAGAATCACTATAATATAATCCGTTGAAAGAGGGGAGACCCTCTTTCAATAACTTAATTTAATCAGAAATTGGGGGATACAGATGACACCAGAGATGCAAATGATTGTAGGCCTCGTAATAGGTGTGGCTGCACTAATTTTACTTGTATTAAAAACAAAGATTCATGCATTTCTAGCTTTGATTATTGCAGCTTCATTAACGGGTTTAATCGGTGGAATGAATCCGATTGAGGTTTCTACTACAATATCTAAAGGTTTCGGGAACACTCTTGGCTCTATCGGTATTGTTGTCGGATTTGGGGTAATGATTGGTAGAATTCTAGAAGTGTCAGGGGCAGCAGAGCGTCTGGCTTATAGTCTTATACGTTTTGTTGGCAAACGCAAAGAAGAATGGGCTATGGCGATTGCGGGATATATTGTCTCGATTCCTATATTTGTTGACTCGGCATTTGTGATTTTAAACCCATTAGTGAAAGCGCTATCAAGAAAGACAGGGAAATCTGTCATCACCCTCGGCATTGCGCTTGCTGTTGGCTTAGTTGCAACGCATCATGCAGTCCCGCCAACACCAGGCCCACTAGGCGTAGCAGGTATATTCGGCGTTGATATTGGTCTGATGATAGCATGGGGACTGTTGTTTTCAATTCCAATTATCATTTCTGGTGTGTTATACGCAAAATGGGTCGGTAAACGAATTTATCAGATTCCGACAGAAGACGGTCTTGACTTTGAAAGGCCTGATGAGCCTATGGCATATCAGGAACTTGTGAGATTGACTGATGAACGAAATAAGGAACTACCTTCTTTGTTCCGCTCAATGATTCCGATTTTATTACCTATTATTCTTATATTCTTGAATACAACACTCGTTGCTATGGAATTGACAGGTGGATGGATCGATTATCTATTATTCCTAGGTCAGCCGATTATTGCTGTTGGTTTATCTTTAATTGCTGCGATATATTTGTTGGCAGGTCACTTAAAGAGAGAGGAAGCACTTGATCGTATGGAGGAAGGAATGGTTACAGCGGGTATTATCCTACTCGTAACAGGAGCTGGTGGTGCGCTAGGACAAGTCCTTCGTGACAGTGGAGCAGGAGACTACATTGCACAGCAAGTAGCATTACTTCCTTTACCAGCAGTACTTGTACCATTCTTCATCGCTACACTTGTCCGCTTAATCCAAGGAAGTGGAACAGTAGCAATGATTACAGCAGCATCCATTTCTGCACCGATTGTCGTTAATCTGGATGTTAATATGGCCCTTGCTGCGCAAGCCGCTGCATTAGGTGCAATGATTTTCTCTTACTTCAATGACAGCATGTTTTGGGTTGTCAACCGTATGCTTGGTGTGAAGGAAGTGAAGGAGCAAGTCATGGTTTGGTCGGTTCCAACGACCATTGCATGGGCCGTGTCGTTAGTGTGTATTTTGATTGCTAATTTGTTTGTAGGATGAGTAAAGTTCTAAACAGCCAACTTTTTGTCGGCTAGACGTTTTCGATTTTATAATAGTACCTGTGTGAAAAGCAAACGTAGATCTTTAAACTATGATAAAAGTTCTTTCATAGATACTACTTAGATTTAAAGCGTTAACCTAAAGTTTTTAGGTTGACGCTTTTTTGACTAAAGATAATTAGCTTATTGTGAATATAAGCTTGTTAATACATTAGTATAAAAGTGATTTTATGAAACGCTAAAAGAATTTCATATACTAGACGGCAGTGCATTATTGCTGCAACTGACTTGCGATTGGACGTATATGCTGCTGTGTTTGAATGGTAGCGAACTTTTTCATAGAACAAAATAATTACCGTAAGAACTCCATATACTTTACCACTCAGACCTTAGTCTGATGTAAACTTCAGTCATCTGATGGACTCAACTTTATTGAGTTTCGCTTATGATAGAGTAAAGGGGTGTGAATATGCGGAAAATACTGATAGTTTTTGCGGGCGCAGTACTGTTAGGTATAGTGAGCTTTTGGGCATATGACTGGATGAAATCGGACCGGGTCTCTGGTGCATTATCAATTGAAAAGGACGACGCGAAATCACTGGATGTCGCAATCCGTTTTGGTGCAGGTAATCTTCTGGTTGAGGGCGGTGCAACACAATGGGTGGATGGAGACATTGATACGAATGTGAAAAAATGGTATCCATCCGTTACGTATAAGAATAAAAGAGATATCGGATATGTAGAGATTCAGCAGAAAATGAAAGGACTTTCAGCTTTGCGGAAGCATCGAAACGATTGGAATCTTCAACTGACAAATGAAATACCTGTGAATCTCGATGTCGAAATGGGTGTATCCGATTCAGAACTACTATTGGCAGGAATCCATCTCAATCATGTATCCATTGATGCTGGTGTTGGTGATACGACGATCAATCTTGGCGGGGAATGGAAGGAAAGCTTCGACGGGGACATCAACCTTGGAGTAGGCGATGCGAAAATTCATTTACCTAAAGAGACTGGAGTTAAATTATCTGTTTCAAAGGGGATAGGTAGCGTGGGAACGAAACGTTTCATATCTAAGGGCAAAGGCATCTATGTAAATGAAGCATACAATCATTCGGATACTAACATTCATTTGAAAGTTGATGTTGGTGTAGGTAGTGTGGATTTTTTGATTGTTGAGTAGCGGATATATTACAAATATCCGATGTGAGTGCAACAGAATGTATTTGCGAAGTAATAAGTTCTAATAAGGAATTCTAGCTATGAAACAATATTATATTATTCCATAGCTATATACCTCACATACACTTATTCATGTTTATTCTCTAATGAGGTAGCAAAAGAAGACAGTTTCTAGATAAGAGGGATAGATAAATTCGAGTAATGCAATTTTACTATAGGTCAGGACGATTGCTTATGAGGATATCTGTACCAATTGAGTAGAAGTCTATTAAACACTAAACATTTTTGAGATAAAGGGTTGCGGAGATATAGAGCGCAGTGGAATAACGAAGAGTAATGTAATAAACCGTTAATCATTGGATTAGCGGTCTTTGCTTGCTTTAAGAAATTTTCTAAACATCATGAAAAGGCCACGATGATCATCAGCTCAAACAAATTGCAGATAGTGTGAGGAAAATACCCAATAATGATTTATTGGGGCGGCTATATAAAAGTGCTCTTTACATATTTAGTAACCCAAGAAATCATAGGAGATGCATATCGTATGAGAGAGAAGAAGGACGAGACATTACCTATTTCTTCAGTAATAAAATCACTAGAATGAGGAACTGAAGTCTTGATTTTGGGGGGATATTATTAACCAAGCATTGACAAAGCTGATGGAAAGTGTGAATAATAGCAAGTAAGTCCGTATAGGTGCTCAAATGTAGTTAGAAAAATGCAAGTTTTGGTGATGAATCAGTAGACAAAGAATATAGAAAATCACTAAACTTCATTATGCTTTACTAAAGTTAATAATTTGAAACAGAATAAATGTAACATTTAGTACAACTTTTTGTGTTTTTGTAAGCGTATTCATTATGTTTTTTATTATTCTGTTTCATGGAAAAATGCAAATTGTTGCGAATGATATTGGTGTGTAAAAATATTTCGGATAAAGAATGTTATAAGAAGAAGTCAATAATTAAGGAAAACTTCTCGAAAAAAATATTAAGTTGCAATTACAGGGAGGAGCTGGCTAGGATGCTTTTATCGGTCAAAGAAATTTTAGATTCTCGCTTACTTCAGTCCGCCATACTAAAAACGGGTAAAGAGTTGATAGCTGACAGATCGGTTGAATGGGTCTCGGTTATTGAAAGTCCTGTTGAAAATTTCGTTAGGAAGAATGAATTTGTACTTAGTACAGGAATTGGTTGTCATGAAAAGACAGAGGAGTTTATGTCATTTGTTAAGGATGTATATGACTCGGGAGCGTCGGCTTTCGTAATTGCTACAGGTAGATATGTTTTTGAAATACCAGATGAAGTTATTCGATTTGCTGAAGATAGAGAGTTTGTTATTATTGAACTCCCTTGGGAAATCCGTTTTTCGGATGTTGTCCACGAAGTCATGTCCAGGTTGAATGAACTGCAACGTCAGGAAAGAAGGCGTTCCAAAGATATACAGCAATATTTGATTCAAAAGATTCTTGTAGGGAAAACGTTAGAACATATTACGAAATATATTGAACAAGAATTGGGTCATCCTATACTGATTTGTAATGAGAAAAAAGAAGTGATTGCAGGCGGCGCAAATGCAAATGTTGTGTTCGCATTGTGGAAGCAAATGAAGAACAAGACATCTTTTCATGAATCACATCATCCTGTGTTCTCAGAGATTAAAAGATTCGAACAGAGTGGTAGGCAGCTCATTCATCTTGATATCCATTGTGATGCTGACCATAAAGGCGACTTTTTCGTATTGTCTGAAGTAGGTGAAAGATTGAATGATGATCAAGAGTCAATTGCTGAGAAAGCTGTAGTTGCGGCTGCCTTGTGGTTCTCGCGTAGCAGTGCGGTGATTAAAGCGGAAAGCCGCATGCAGAATGAATTTTTATTGAACTTGGCTAGGGGAGAAAAGATGTCAGAAGAACATATTTCTTCTCATGCTGAATTTTTTAGATATAATCTTCATCTTCCTTATATATGTATTGTCGGATATCCAGCACATCAAAATGAATTGATTAATCGAGATGAAGTGCTCTCCCAGTCTAGAAAAGTTAACTTGGAACGGATGAGTATTTATATTAGAGAAGGAATGCTATATGCCGCCGAGAATATTCAGCGTCAATTACTTTTTGCATCTGAAAATGATGAAGTAATTGTATTTTTAGAGACCTCGAACAGTGTAACATCTGATACGGTTCATCAGTTCCTGGACTTAGTGGAAAGAAGATTTCATCACTTATTGCCGGGTGTTACGTTTACTTGGGGTATAGGAAAAGAAAAAGATGGGGTTTGGAGCTTTTCGGATAGTTTTCAAAAAGCACAAGCCGCACTGGAAATGGGAAGAAATCAAAGAGGTACAGGGAAAAGACTCGACTTTGATGAAACACAGATTAGTCGCTTGCTTTTGAGTTTAGCAATCAATGAAGAGGTCCAAGACATTACTATATCTACCATATCATCTTTAGTTAATTATGATGAAAAAAGAGATATGGATCTAATCAATACGTTTATTTCATATAACTATAACAACGGTAACGTGAGCCAAACAGCCCGGGAGATGAATCTTCATCGTCAATCTCTATTATACCGGTTACGAAAAATAGAGTTGTTGACGAACTTATCTCTGGAAGATCCTGACGATTTATTCTTACTCACCTTCAGTATTAGAGTATGGTCGACAGGTGTTATCAAAATTGAAGGCACTCCTCTATAACCAAATAAAATATGACGGAATTGAAAATAATTAATTTTCAATTCCTCTTTTTTTTAGTTTATTAAAAGTGTATGAAGATATATCTGAAAGTTCATACAAAAGTGAAGATGTATTTCAAGTATTAAGAATCTATAATAAAAGTCAACAACAGATACTAACAATAAATGAATATTTCATGTTGAAACTTAAAAGTGATTCATAGTACACAAGAATACATTACTGAAGTTGAATAGGAGGAAATCAAATGTTGCCATTTAGTTTGAAAGAGTATAAGGAGCGATTGGAGCGGACGAAAACCAGAATGCAGGAACAAGGTATTGAAGTACTATTGATTACGAATCCTGCAAATATGAATTATATTTCTGGCTATGATGGCTGGTCTTTCTATGTCGATCAAATGTTAATCGTCATCATTGATGAAGAACAACCGATTTGGATTGGAAGAAAAATGGATGCGAAAGCTGCTGAAGCTACAACGTGGCTATACAAGGATAATATTATTTCTTATCCTGAAGATCATGTGCACTCCGATTCTAAACATCCTATGGATTTCATAGCAAAGATCTTAAGACAAATTGGTCAATCAAATAGAAGAATGGGAGTAGAAATGGGTTCGTTTTATTTTTCAGCGCTAGCTTATGAAAAACTTAAGAAAAATTTACCCAACGTACAATTCTTAGACGTAACCCTTCTTGTGAATCATGTCCGTATAATAAAATCAGAAAAAGAAATTGAATATATGAAAAGGGCTGCTAACATTGCTGGTCTCGGTATGAATGCAGCAGTTCAATCCATTCAGGAAGGTGTCAGAGAATGTGACGTAGCAGCAAACATATATAAAGATTTGATTAGTGGGACAACAGAATACGGGGGAGATTATCCCTCAATTGTCCCTCTGTTACCGGCAGGAAAGAATACGGCGGCTCCTCATCTAACATGGACAGATAGAAAATATGCCCACAACGAGATGGTAATCATTGAATTAGCAGGCTGTCATCAACGTTATCATTCTCCACTAGCGAGAACAGTTTGTATTGGAGAGCCGACTGAGCAGGCATTGGATACATCTAAAATTATGGTGGAAGGTATGAACGCTGCGCTCGACGCAGTTAAACCTGGCGCAACTTGTGAAGAAATTGAACGCGCTTGGAATTCTGTCATCTCAAAGTATAACATTAGTAAGGATTCTAGGATCGGCTACTCAGTAGGATTGAACTATCCTCCAGATTGGGGCGAGCATACGGCAAGTATCCGTAAAGGTGATTTGACGATATTACAGCCTAATATGACCTTCCATCTAATTCCTGGACTGTGGTTTGAAGATTATGGAGTGGAGATTAGCGAATCAATCAGAGTAACTGAAACAGGCTGCGAAGTGTTAACGGATTTTAATCGGAACTTAATCATAAAAGAACATTTGCAAATAGTTATCTAAAATTAAGAATATAGTGACCTTCTGATTTAGACCAAATAAGTTAGTTGTTGTCTGTATGATTTTATCAAAACTATTAATTGAAAGCGCTAACAAATAGAAGGTAAAGATCAATTTGTGTTAAATAAAATGATTGTATGTATGTTTCCTAATAATAGATCATTCGGTTTAGGGGGATTTAATATGCCAGTAGAAATAGAAAATCTAGTAGCTACTACAAGCTTTGAACAACAGCTGATCAAATGGCGAAGGCATATTCACAAGTATCCAGAACTTAGTTTCAACGAATATAAAACAGCGCACTTTGTCGCAGAGACGTTAAGAGCAATCGAAGGGATTACTGTTCAGACTTCCGTTGGGAAGACGGGAGTCGTGGCGACGATTTCAACTGGTGAAGGACGGACAGTTGCGATTCGTGCAGATATGGATGCGTTGCCAATAGAAGAGAAAACAAGTCATGACTTTCAATCTGCACATTATGGTGTAATGCATGCTTGTGGTCACGATGCTCACACTGCGATTTTGCTTGGCGTAGCGCAAGTTCTGGCAGCGAAACGTTCAAAAGGTTTATTTCAAGGCACGGTAAAATTGATTTTTCAGCCTGCGGAAGAAGCCACTGATGAAGAAGGTTTATCAGGTGCACCAAGAATGATTGAAGAAGGCGTTTTAGAAGGTGTTGAATCTATCATTGCGCTTCATGTCTGTCCATGGCATTCTACAGGCACAATCCAAGTGAATGATGGTTACAGTATGGCCAATGTAGATGTTTTCCGCGCAAAGATCAAAGGTACTGGTGGTCACGGCGGGTACCCGCATATGGGAACGGATCCTGTTTGGATGCTCGGTGCTATTTTGCCAGCCTTTTATAGCATAAGTTCCCGAACGATTTCTCCTTTAGAAACGGTCGTCGCTAGCATCGGTGAAGTACACACCGGGACGGCCAGTAATGTAATCCCGCAGGAGATCGCTGTAACTGGAACTATGCGGACATATTCAAAAGAGTCCAGATATAAATTGAGTGCAGAAATTGAAAAAACTTTTAAACTAGCTGAAGCATTTGGCGGTTCATATTCATTCGAAGTGGATCGCGGTGAGCCAGCATTAAATAATAATCGCACTGTCAATACTCTTATTAAGCAAACCGCCAAAGATTTATATCCGACTATTCAAATAGAAGAAGAAAGATTTGGGCTTGGTGGTGAAGACTTTGGCTATATGACTCAGGAAGTCCCTGGCTCGATGTTTTTCCTCGGATGCGCATTGCCAGATGGGATCAGCCGAGATTTGCACACGAATATATTCGATATCGATGAACGTTGTATGCTAGTAGGCGTGAATATCCTAGTGGAGTCCGCCATCAAAATGCTAATGACGGAAGACTGTGAAATATAAACTTTTTGGAGGTATAACATAATGACAATGAAAACAACTATGCCTGGAAAGCCAATGTTCATAGCTGGAAAATGGGTTAAGAAAGAAGAAGTAATTGAAGTACTGAATCCACAAGATAACTCATTTGTTAGTACTGTTCCCTCGGCTTCAAAAGAAGACTTACTTTTTGCTATTGGGGAAACGAAAGAAGGCGCTAAAACTGCTGCCGCGATGCCTGTTCATCAAAGAATCAGCGTGTTATACAAAGCAGCAATGTATATCGAAAAAAATAAAGAGGAATACGCGGCTGTCATTGCATTGGAAGGAAGCAAAACAATTCGTGAGGCAACAGCGGAAGTTAAGCGTTGTATCCAAACGCTTAGATTAAGTGCTGAAGAAGCGAGGCGTATTAATGGCGAGACCATCTCCTTTGACCAATCAGAAGGAAGTGAAGATCGCGTTGGTTACTACTATCGTTTTCCAATCGGCATAATTGCAGCAATCACACCTTTTAACGATCCATTAAATCTAGTTGCTCATAAAGTGGGGCCGGCCATCGCTTCAGGAAATGCCATCATTGTGAAACCAGCGACGGTTACACCAATCAGCGCATTATTGCTAGCTGAAGCATTTGAACATGCAGGCCTGCCTTCTAAGATACTTTCAGTCATTACAGGAAAAGGTAGCGTAATCGGTGATCTATTAGTAACACATCCCGATATTCGAATGGTGTCATTTACTGGAGGCCTGGAAACAGGAGAGAGGATTGCCAGAAAGGCCGGTTTAAAAAAGCTCAGTATGGAACTCGGCTCCAATTCACCTGTCATCGTGTTACGTGATGCAGACATCCCGACAGCCGTTGAGTCTTCAGTGTCAGGTGCGTTTTATGCGGTGGGACAAAATTGTTTGGGCGTACAGCGCATTTATATTGAGGAAGCGGTCTATGAAACTTTTAGTTCTCTTTTCGTTAAACGGACACATCAATATAAGGTTGGAGATAAGATGCTAGATACAACAGATATGGGTCCTATGATTAATGAGTCCGAAGCAATTAGGGTAGAGAGCTGGGTAGATGAAGCAATCGACATGGGAGCGAAATTGTTAGTTGGCGGGAAGCGCAATGGTGCATTCTATTCTCCAACAGTTCTAACGGACGTTCCACCGAATTGTACGATTGCCAAACAAGAAGTATTTGGTCCTGTCGTATTACTGTTTCCGGTTCTAGATCTAGAAATGGCAATCGAGAAATCAAATGATGTGAATTTCGGATTGCAGGCAGGGATTTTCACGAAAGATATCGATCAAGCGTTTCAAGCAATCGGGAAGATGGATGTGGGCGGAATCATGATAAATGACAGCAGTGACTATCGTATAGACGGAATGCCATTCGGAGGAGTGAAAGGTTCTGGACTAGGAAGAGAAGGAGTGAAATTTACAATACAAGAAATGACGGAACCCAGAGTGGTAAGTTTTAAGTTATCGCATAAGCGGTCGACTTAATAGTTGAGTGAGTATGTTGCCTTTATACCAGTATAGAAACTAAAAAAGGAGCAACTATATGAAACCTAAAAGCAATGCGATATACATGAACAGTGTCTTTTGGATATCAGCGGTAGTGATTGCATTACTGGTCATTTGGGGAACAGTAGATTCTGCAGGGATGTCGAAATGGGCAGATCTAGCGTACAACTTTACATCGGATGCATTTGGATGGTTTTACTTACTTTCTGTTTTGGCGATTGTATTATTCTGTGCCGGGCTGGCTGTGAGTAAGTACGGTCGGATCAGATTGGGCGGGGATCATGAAAAACCGAAATATTCCTACTTTACCTGGATTGGTATGTTATTCAGTACGGGATTTGGAGCAGGCTTAGTGTTTTGGGGGATTGCAGAGCCGATGAGTCATTTTACAAATACGCCAAGTGGTATGGAAGGATTATCTCCGGAAGCCGGAAGGCAGGCCATGCAATATTCTTTCTTTAACTGGGGCATTCACCAATGGTCGGTATTCACGATTGTAGGCTTGACGTTGGCGTATTTCCAGTACCGGAAAAATAGTGGCGGTATGATCAGTGACACGTTGAATCCTGTCATTGGCAAGCGTGGCAAGAAGCCATTAAGAAGTGGTATCAATATTTTAGCCGTCATTGCCACTGTGCTCGGTGTTGCAACATCAGTAGGCATGGGAATATTACAAATAAACGGTGGCTTAAATTATGTATTTGATATACCGCAAAATACTACGTTCTTATTACTCATTACGGGAGGCTTGTTGCTATTATATTTAACTTCCGCATTGACTGGACTGGATAAGGGAATTAAGTTCCTGAGTATATTAAATTTAGTTCTGGCACTAGGTTTGATAGCAGTTATCTTGTTTTTAGGTCCTACCAAATTCATATTGGAAGTCTTTGCGTTGGGTATTGGAGATTATATTCAGAATTTCTTTGGCATGAGCCTTGGTCTTTCACCTTATGACGGCAATACCTGGTCGAAAGGATGGACAGTTAACTATTGGGCATGGGTGATTGCTTGGTCGCCATTCGTAGGTGCGTTCATTGCGCGGATTTCAAGAGGTCGGACTATTCGTGAGTTTGTTTTCGGTGTATTAATCGTACCTCCTTTCATTGCTACAGTGTGGATCGCTGTATTTGGAGGAACGGCAATTTATATGGATTTGTTCCAAAATACGAATATCGCAGGAGCTGTACAAAATGATGTAACAAGCGCACTGTTCGCTACTTTTGAAAACTTCCCAATGAGTACTTTGCTGTCAGTTGTCTTTATTTTACTAATTGTCACATTCCTGGTGACATCAGCTGACTCAGCTACCTTTGTGCTAGGAATGATGACGACGAATGGAAATCAAAACCCTAACAATACGGTAAAAGCAATTTGGGGAGTGCTAATGTCAGCCATCGTTGCGGTTCTGATTATCAGCAGCGGTCTGCAAGGTCTTCAAACGGCCTCATTGGTTGCAGCGCTTCCACTAACATTTATCTTATTCCTAATGGGCTACTCTTTAATGAAGTCTTTAAAAAAAGGTGAGTTAGTTGAAGTTGAATCAGAAGAGCATGTGGAAGTCTATGAAGAAGTGGCATCGGATCGATTGGTGAAACATCAATCTGCTCCACAGAATAGTAATTCAGTATTTCGGGACACTGTGAAAGAAAATATATAATTGTTGGCATAAGCATGCTGGATTTACTGCAATATGTATTGATCAAATAAAAAAATATAATTATATGGAGGAAAACGATATGACGATGAAAGCAAAGGAAAACGCACAAGTAAGATATGAGGAACTAGCAGCGATTGATAAGCAACATTTTATGCATCCTACTAGCTCTTTCAAGCAACAACAAGAAAAAGGTCCAGGTTTTATTTTTACAGAAGGTAAAGGGATTTATTTAAAAGATATTAGAGGAAAGCAAGTGATTGATGGTCTATCCTCTTTATGGAATGTCAATATCGGTCATGGTAGGGAAGAACTTGGTCAAGCGGCAATGGATCAAATGAAGAAATTGGCGTTTAGTTCAACCTTCTCCACAAACAGCCATGAACCAGCAATTATGTTGGCAGAAAAGGTGGCGCAAATGACTCCCGGAGATTTAACGATGACTTTCTTTACATCCGGAGGTTCTGATGCGAACGATACAGCATTTAAAACTTCTAGACAGTATTGGAGACTCAAAGGGAAGACAGATAAGAAAAAGATTATTTCCCGTAATAAATCGTATCATGGTGTATCTGTAGGGGCTTCGAGTGCAACAGGCTTGCCTGGTTTCAGAAACTTCCCTTCATTAGCACCCGATTTCTATTATGTGGATTCATCAATTCAAGCGCTGAAGGAAATGATTGCAAGAGAAGGAGCTGAAACCATTGCGGCCTTTATCTCAGAGCCAATTCAAGGTTCTGGGGGAGTCAATTTACCACCGGATAATTACTTTAATCAAGTTCGAGAAATTTGTGATCAAAATGAAATTCTATTCATTGCTGATGAGGTAATAACAGGATTCGGGAGAACGGGCACTAATTTTGGAATAGAGAACTTCGAAGCTGTTCCCGATATGATGGTGATCGCGAAAGGTATTTCAAGCGGCTACGCTCCGATAGGCGGGATGGTCATCTCAGAAAAAATCAAAAAAGAATTAATTGAATTAACAGAAGGTGTATATATGCATGGATACACATATAGCGGTCATCCAATGTGCTGCGCTGTCGCATTGAAGAACCTGGAAATTATTGAGGAAGAAAACATGATAGAAAATGTACGAAATATGGGTGCGGAATTACAAAATGGGTTTAAATGGTTGGCGCAGCGTCATGAGGAAATTGGCAATATTAGAGGAATTGGATTACTGGGAGCAGTTGAAATATTGAAAGATAAAGAAACTAATACACGCTTCGCTGATCCGGTGTCTGTAAAAGTAGTGGAGGAAGCATTGAACCACGGTCTGTTAGCAAGAAGCATTATTTATGAAGGACAGGATACGTTGGCATTTGCTCCGCCGTTCTGTATCAATAAAGATGAAGTGGAAACAATCATTTCTATTATTGATAAATCACTCACAGAAGTGAAAAAGAAAGATCTCAAGTAAACTATACAAGTTTGCGTATAGTATCTACGGTAGGCCAGACAAAATGCTTCTGGCCCAGCCGCTTAGTTACCGCACATAAAATCATTCAGAAACAGCAGAACAGATACTATATTTTCGAAGGGGGAAATAACATGCTAGTTGGTGTGCCAAAAGAAATTAAAAATAATGAAAACCGCGTCGCTATGACACCTGCAGGAGTGTTTAACTTATGTTCATCTGGCCATGAAGTAGTTATCGAAACTGGAGCTGGTGCAGGCTCAAGTTTTACAGATGAAGAGTATATCAATGTAGGTGCCAAGGTCGTTGCAACTGCAGAAGAAGCCTGGAAAGTGGATATGGTTTTAAAGGTGAAAGAGCCGATACCAGCTGAGTATGGTTATTTCCGTGAAGGACTTATTTTATTCACCTATTTGCATCTTGCTTCAGATTCAGAACTGACTAAAGAACTGCTAAATAAAAAGGTAATTGCAATTGCTTACGAAACAGTTCAACTTCCAAATAACACACTACCTCTTTTAGCGCCAATGAGTGAGGTTGCAGGACGCATGGCGACATTGATCGGTGCCCAGTATCTACAACAAACCAATGGAGGTAAAGGGATGTTATTGAGCGGTGTGCCTGGCGTATCACGTGGAAGTGTAACCATCATAGGCGGTGGGCAAGCTGGAACTAATGCTGCCCGAATTGCAATGGGAATGGGTGCGAGGGTAACAGTTCTTGATCTGTCAGTAGAACGACTACGTCAACTAGATGATATATTCGGAAATGATGTTCAGACACTGGTTTCCAACCCTTTAAACATTGCAGAGTCTGTAAAAAATGCAGATTTAGTCGTGGGTGCCGTGTTAATTCCAGGGACTAGAGCACCGAAGCTTGTATCAGAAGACGTAGTTAAATCTATGAAGCCAGGGTCAGTTTTAGTCGATATCGCAATCGACCAAGGCGGAATTTTTGCAACCTCTGATCGGGTCACAACACATGATGATCCGATTTATGTCAAACATGAAATAGTCCACTATGCGGTAGCAAACATGCCAGGTGCAGTTCCGCAAACATCAACGACGGCATTAACGAATGTAACAGTCCCATATGCACTCCAAATTGCAAACAAAGGATTTAGATGTGCATGCTTAGAGAATCTTTCTCTCCAAAAAGGAATCAACATATTAGATGGGCATATCACGTATAAAGCTGTAGCAGATGCTTTTGATATGGAGTATGTGTCTGCAGAAATGCTATTGAATCTCGTACCGGTAAAATGAGGATATACTTATAAAGATAATTAAATATGTATATTCACATAAAAAGACGTAATTGATTAATCAATTGCGTCTTTTTTACGTGCAGATAGCTTTTGAATTAGAGTATGCACGCCTGCTTAATAGTATATATAATGGTAAATAGATTAAATAGAGTAAAATAGTAGTTTATTCAGGGGAATGGAGAGTGAATGGAGAGTGAATGGAAATGCAATCAAACACCCAAGTTTATGTAATCACAATTGCAGGAGCAGTCTGTTGGGGATTGATCGGTTTATTCATAGCGCCACTGTATGCAAGGGGATTCACAGCTTGGGATGTAGTAGCAATTCGAGGGATCTTCAGCTTTGTGTTTTTATTTGCCATCATGATGCTATTCTATCGTGATCAGTTACGGACACAAATAAAAGATCATATGTTCTTTGCGAGTGCAGGTATTTTTAGTCTAGCACTGTTTAACTACTTTTATTTCGAAGTGTTTTCACGTTCTAGCTTGTCTCTTGCAGTGACGTTACTATATACGGGACCGTTATTCGTGATGATTCTATCGAGGATCTTCTTTAAGGAATTACTAACTGCACGCAAAGGTTTAGCACTAGTATTTGCTATTGTTGGTTGTGCATTTGTTGTCGGACTATTGCCGCTCGGATCGGAGAGTATCCCTAGTAAGACGCTGTTCATGGGGATTCTTTCGGGATTTTGTTATGCGCTATACAGTGTTTTCACTAAGCCGATAACGAAACGCTATTCGGCTCTGACAATTACTACGTACACATTCTTTTACATGGCCTTGTTCATGTCGATGACAAGTGATGTATGGCGCAAGGTTGACACATTCCAGTATGTGGACGTTTGGATTGCTGCCTTACTACTGGCGCTGATATCCACCGTGGCGGCATATGTGTTATATACATCGGGTCTAAAGTATTTGGAAGCGGGGAAGGCATCGATTCTTGCAACCATTGAACCAATTGTTGCAGTTTTAGTTGGTGTATTGTTTCTTGGTGATCAACTGCTTCCGTTACAGATACTTGGCATCGCAATTGTGTTGTATTCAGCTGTACTCATAGTAGGAAAGCAAGTGAAAAGTAAGAATTTTTATAAAAGAGATCATACTTTTGAAAAGTAGTATCTGTGTAAGAACTGCTCGCGTTTGATAGCATAAACAAACGGAATAGTTCCCCCGCAGATACACATCATGATGTGAATTTCGCTATTTCATCAGCTACTACAAATGCCAAATCATCATTTCCAAACAGTTGAAGCACATCCAACATAGTTTCATTATCTATATGAAGTTCCTCGAATCCATCATCGTTTTCCATGATTTCCTTTAGTGCGGAATTTGGCTGTTGTTCAGGGTATGCTTGCTGATAAAGAGCTTGTGGATTAAGTTGATGATTCACACACCACTGGACAAACAGACGGATCATCAAGTTTTCATCATCTTTATACTTTTGAATGATTTGTTCTTCAATACTTTTAAATTCCATTGTGCAAACCTCCTGGGTCGATTGTTTCTTTTAAGTATAAACGATAGGAAGACTTTCTAGTAATGAATAACGACACCACTTTTTAAATGACTAAATAGAAAAGCTAGTTAGTGGGCTATTGGACTTATATATCGAACTAATCGCCTATAGAACCATAAATAGACGAAAAATTTTGGTTTCTTATAAAATTTGCTACAATAGTAGTATGACCGCTAGATAATAATACACAAGAAAGTTTACGTACAGTTTTGATGGAATGGCGGCTACTATAATCAAGGAGGTTTTTGGAATGGCGGAAGATCGCTATCAACGTGGTTTGGAAAAATTAATGGAACTTACGTTATCGGGTGAGGATAACCCAGCAGGTGAGATGGAAATTGGCGAGAGCTTCAAAGATGTAGCACCCGATTTGACTAAGTATGTAGTGGAATTTGCATTTGGTGATATTTATTCACGGCCTGGATTGGATAATAAACAGAAGGTCCTTACGACAATTACGGCTCTTGTAGCACAAGGCAAACCACAGATTCAGATGCACATCAAAACAGGTCTTGATGTAGGTTTGACACCGGACGAGATTATCGGCTGCATTATGCATCTGATTCCATACACTGGATTCCCGAGCGTGCTAAATGCTTTATCCGTTGCGCAAACAGTATTTGCGGAACGCGGAGTATCGATTACGAAAACAGACGAGAAGTAAGCTAGCTTATTACGAATAGTACATTTTAAAGTGGTTTCAACCGGTGATGTTCAAAACGGTTGAAACCACTTTTCTACTACTTGAAAATGGACCAGCTATTTTACTGATCGAAAAAGGCTGGAACTGCATGTTTAGCAAATGGAGTATATGTAAGTGCTACTCTAACAAACCTGTCTTTCTTTACGTAACTTCACTATAATAAAGTCACGATGATCTATAACGAATAGCAAACTAAATGACGTACAAGTCTAGAGGAGAGATGTTACATGTTTTCGAAAGAAGAAAAAGATGCGGTCTACAAAGTGATTTACAATAGAAGAGATGTGCGAAGTTTTTTGCCGACTCCCATTTCTGAGGATAAGATACATAACATATTGAAAGCGGCTCATCACGCACCTTCAGTTGGCTTCATGCAACCATGGAATTTCGTCATCGTTTCATCTGATGAAACGAAAGAAAAGTTGGCTTGGGCAGCTGACAAAGAAAGGCGTGCGCTAGCGATTCATTATGAAGACGAGGGAGAAAAAGAGACAAAGTTTCTTGGCTTAAAAATACAAGGATTGAAAGAAGCACCCATCACTATTTGCGTAACATGTGATCCTACGCGTGGCGGCTCACATGTGTTAGGACGTAACTCCATCCCTGAAACGGACATGTTATCGACTGCTTGTGCAATACAAAATATGTGGTTAGCAGCATGTGCGGAAGGCCTGGCTATGGGCTGGGTGAGTTTTTATAAAAAGAATGATGTGCGCGATATTTTGAACATACCACCCCATGTTGAACCGATTGCTCTTTTATCTATTGGATACACGGAGAATTATCCTACTGCGCCTATATTGGAAACAGCGAATTGGGAGAAACGACGAAGTTTGAATGATTTGATTTTTACCGATCAGTGGAATAACAAATAACGGTTTACAGATGCACTAAGCTCATCAACATTGTATATCATCAGCTGTGAAGTAGCTGATGATATACAATGTTTTTTGTTAGACATACAAGAGTAGTAATTTCACAAAATGACACACATTACTAGGGGAAGAAAAATGTTGCCAAATCTACTTTTTTCTAGGTATAAAGTCATTATTAATTCATTCAGTGTAATCAATCCGAGATAAATAATTTCATAAAAAAACTCTTTTTTGTTATATCCCGTCTACGTTTATCGTGCTTTATGAATAAATAAAGTAACTCATTTAATATTCGTCTCTTTTTTTTACCTTTTGCCTTCTTCGGAAAGTATATGTATAGTATATAATCGTTCATTAGACGAACAAGTAACCTTATTTCGAAAGGAGAAACATGAGAAAAATATCAAATGTCTTTTACATTACGATCGCATTGATCGTCGTTACGGTTGGGTACGGCGTATTTGCATCGGAAAGCTTCGAAACCATTACAATGAATGCAAAGAATTTCGTTGCATCCTCATTTGGATGGTACTATTTGCTGTTGCTTTCATTACTACTATTATTAAGTATATTCCTCATTTTTAGTCCGTACGGTAAGATTCGACTCGGTAAAGATACCGACCGACCTGAATTTTCTACGGTCACGTGGATTGCTATGCTGTTTTCAGCAGGAATGGGTATCGGATTAGTGTTCTATGGAGCAGCTGAACCTTTGTCACATTTCGTCAATCCTGCTACAGAAGATCCAAACACCGATGAAGCGTTTAAGGAAGGATTACGTGAATCATTCCATCACTGGGGACTTCATGTATGGGCGATGTATGGAATAGTCGCTTTATCTCTCGCTTATTTTCAGTTCCGTAAAGATGCACCTGGTTTAATTTCAGCAACATTGAAACCGATTTTTGGCAAGAAGATGGATGGTCCGTGGGGAATATTCGTTGATGTTCTTGCAGTCTTTGCTACCGCATTCGGTGTTGCGACAACTCTCGGTTTCGGTGCTGTTCAAATTAACGCAGGGCTGAATTATCTATTTGGGATTGAAATTGGGACGTTCTCTCAGTTTATTATTATCGCCATAGTCACAGTACTGTTCATCATATCCGCTTCGTCGGGGCTTAGTAAAGGGATCAAGTATCTATCCAATACAAACTTGGTACTTGCTGTGTTACTTCTTGCATTCGTCGTTGTTTTGGGACCGACATTGTTAATATTGAATATGTTTACTGAATCACTTGGAGGTTACGTAGGAAATCTGGTTCAAATGAGTCTTCGTACGGCGCCGCTTAATGCAGGTAACCAGCAATGGTTGTTTGACTGGACGATCTTCTACTGGGCTTGGTGGATTTCATGGGCACCGTTCGTCAGTATGTTTATCGCACGTGTCTCAAAGGGCCGTACGATCCGAGAATTCATGGTGGGCGTCCTTCTTGCACCTACATTGCTTTGTGCATTTTGGTTCTCTACGTTCGGTACGACAGCTGTTGATATGCAGCGCAGTGGACTAGCGGATATCGCAAGCTCTTCGTCCGAGCTAGTAGTCTTTGAAATGTTTAACGAAATGCCGTGGTCATTTATTATTTCGATTATAGCCATTCTGTTGATTGCGTCGTTCTTCGTGACTAGCGCTGACTCTGCAACGTTTGTGCTCGGTATGCAATCGACATATGGATCGTTGACACCGCCTACTAGTGTGAAAATGATTTGGGGTATTATCCAATCGTCCATTGCATTAATCTTGTTGTCAGTTGGTGGATTGGCCGCCTTACAAAACACGATTATTATTGCCGCCTTACCGTTCTCGTTCGTCATGTTATTGATGGTCATCTCTCTGATGAAAGAGCTACGTAGAGAGAAAACTAAGCGTAGGTAGTATCTTAATTTATTAAATAGTATATGAAGCCGTTGCTGTAGTAAAAGCAGCGGTTTTTTAGTTTACCGTACGGTATAAATCGACTACAGTTAATGGGTAAAACAATATCAAATATAAGTAGTTCGATATTAAATTTTGAGGGTAGCTCAAAGAAGTGGAATTCATCTGTGCATTTTTTGTATAATGGTAGGACTGGCATCTGTTAAGGGTAAGTATATGTAAAAAACTATTTTTGTACGCAGGTGCAAGTTATGAAGAGAGGATTTGAACGTAACGATGACTACTAATTTTTGGCTTGATCTACCACGGCCATTTTTCATACTAGCACCGATGGAGGATGTTACGGACGTGGTTTTTCGCCACGTAGTAAGCGAAGCTGCACGTCCGGATGTATTCTTTACGGAATTTACCAATACGGAAAGCTTTTGTCATCCAGAGGGAATCTTTAGCGTGCGCGGACGTTTGGCGTTTACAGAAGACGAACAGCCAATCGTCGCTCACATTTGGGGAGACAAGCCAGAACATTTCCGCGAGATGAGTATTGGGATGGCGGAACTTGGTTTTAAAGGATTGGATATTAATATGGGATGTCCTGTGCCAAACGTTGCAACAAAAGGTAAAGGTAGTGGTTTGATTAACCATCCTGAAACCGCTGCGGCAATTATTCAAGCCGCAAAAGCTGGCGGATTACCTGTCAGTGTCAAGACGCGTCTTGGCTATACAGATATAGAAGAATGGCATACATGGCTCAGACATGTACTGGAGCAAGATATCGCGAACTTGTCAATCCATCTCCGTACCCGCAAGGAAATGAGCAATGGCAATGCACATTGGGAATTGATTCCGGAAATCAAGAAGCTTCGTGATGAAATAGCGCCTGATACGTTGTTGACGATCAATGGTGATATTCTGGATCGTCAAATGGGCCTGGAGCTTGTGGAGAAGTATGGTGTGGATGGGGTTATGATTGGACGCGGAATTTTTAATAATCCATTTGCCTTTGAAAAAGAGAAGAAAGAACATGATTATAAAGAGTTGCTAGATCTTTTGCGTCTTCATCTGGATCTTTTCGATAAATATTCGACAGAGCTGGAACCGCGACTATTTAAACCGCTGCGTAGATTCTTTAAGATTTACATTAAAGGGTTCCGTGGAGCAGCTGAACTTCGAAATGAATTGATGAGTACGAATACGACAGACGAAGTACGAGCGTTACTGGATTCTGTAGAACTCGATTAATAGATTCTAAAAAAGCCTCCTTGCCATACCAGAAATACTGGTATGAGCAAGGAGGCTTTTTGTGTAATGGATGTAGCGTAGAATTATTTTTCTTACTTAAATAAACCAAGCTTTTCAATACGGCGAATCGCTTCTTGCAAGCGTTCTTCACTTTCCAACAACCCGACACGAATATATCCTTCTCCGTGAACACCAAATCCGTTCCCCGGTGATACTGCGACGTCTGCTTTATCCAGTAATAAATCAGCGAAGGTTTCGCTTGTAAATCCTTCTGGGACAGGTAGCCAAGCAAAGAATGAGCCAGTAGGAGCCGTGACGTCCCAACCGATGCGTTCGCATTCCGTTAGCAATACTGTCAGGCGACTTTCATAGAGCGCAACTAATTCTTCAACGCATTGTTGAGGACCTGTCAATGCTTCAATTGCGGCACGTTGAACTGCCGGGAAAATGCTAGTGAATAAGTGGTCTTGCAATACATTTAATGCTTCTATTATTTCAGAGTTACCGACTGCAAAACCTACTCGCCAGCCTGCCATATTATACATTTTGGAAAGGGACAGCATTTCAATGCCGACTTCCTTTGCCCCCTCAGTTTGTAAAAAGCTAATCGGTTTCTGGCCTTCAAAACCAATTCCACCATACGCAAAATCTTGTAAGACGGCAATCTGATTTTCTTTGGCAAACGCCACAGTTTTTTCATAAAACTCGGGAGTTGCTGTGACGCCTGTTGGATTACTTGGATAATTTAAGTACATTAGTTTGGCATCTTTTTTCTGATCATCCGTCAGTTTATCGTAATCAGGAAGAAATTCATTCTCCTTACGTAGTGGCATCGTATCATATCGAATACCCGCTAAGCTCACACCTGATAAGTAGTCAGGATAGCCAGGGTCTGGCAGTAATAATAAGTCTCCTTCATTCATAATAGCTAAAGGAAGTTCTACGACACCTATTTTCGTGCCACCGAGTACCGCGACTTCTGTTTCAGGGTCAATCGTGACATCATATTCACGCTGATAGTATTCAGCCACAGCTTGTTTTAAAGCAAGTGTTCCTCTGAATGGAGAGTAGCCGTGTGTCGCTGGATCTTCAACAGCTTCTTGCAATGCTTTAATAATATGGGGAGGTGTTGGCTGATCAGGGTTTCCGCGTCCGAGATTAATTACATCTCTGCCTTCATCCATAGCCTTTTCTATTTTATTTAATAATAACGTAAAGAAATGTGGAGGGAGATTTTGTAAACGGTTAGATAAAGCCATAGTCTATTCCTTCTTTCTTTGGTAGGGTATTTGCGTTAAGTATACATAGATCATACTAGACTTTTCAATAAAAGGTTGGGCATTCGATTCCAGATGATTGCGAAGATTAGGCAAAAGGAAAGTAATGTTGATAGAATGAGTCGGATATTCTACTGACTTGTTGTTATTCGCCTTGACAGTTTTGTAAATTCAGATTAGTATATGTTTTACGCATATAATTTAATAGTAATCTCTTATCAAGAGCGACTGAGGGAAGAGGCCCGATGAAGTCCAGCAACCCCTTGAATGAAACAAGGAAGGTGCCAAATCCTACAGCATGGTTTTCCATCTGAGAGATAAGCTGAGTGTATTTCAGTACTTCTTTCATTTAGAAAAATGAAAGATTTTTTTATTTAGAAAAATTTTTAAAAACTTACTATTTTTGATGATTATTTACTTGAATGTAGAAAGAAGTGAGAAGATGATCCAAATTCAACATTTGTCTAAAGTCTATCAGACAAAAGAAAAAGTGGTAAAAGGTGTAGATGATGTATCACTAGACATCGAGACTGGAGAAATATTTGGTATTGTCGGTTATTCAGGTGCGGGAAAAAGTTCTCTCATACGCTGTTTGAATTTGTTGGAGACACCAACGAGCGGCACGATCTTAATTGATGATGTAAATTTAACGAAACTATCAGGGGTACAACTTCGGCAGGCGCGCTTGAAGATTGGAATGATTTTTCAGCACTTTTATTTAATTAGCCAAAAGACGATTTTCGAAAATATCGCATTTGCTTTACAAGCAGCAAAAATGCCGTCAAACAAAATAGAGGCACGTGTAATGGAACTTCTTGAAATGGTAGGTCTGTCTGAAAAACGCGATGTATATCCTGCTCAGTTGAGCGGAGGACAGAAGCAACGCGTTGGAATTGCGAGAGCCCTAGCTAATAATCCATCCGTTTTGCTTTGTGATGAAGCGACATCTGCACTGGATCCTAACACGACGATGTCCATTTTACGATTGTTGAAAAAGATCAATAAAGAATTGAATATCACCATTGTGTTAATTACGCATGAGATGAATGTCGTAAAAGAAATTTGTGATCGCATGGCGATTATGCAAGACGGAAAAGTCATTGAAGAAGGGCAAGTGTATGACATCTTTTCTAATCCAGTTCAACCTTTGACGAAAGAGTTTATTAGTAGTGTAGTGTCTTATGAAATCCCGGATACCGTCATGTCCACCTTGGCTGGTACACTGATAAAAATCACTTTTAAAGGTGAAGTAGCCATGGAGGGTGTGATTTCCGATACTATGCAGAAGTATAGAGTGAAAGGAAACTTCCTGCATGGGTCGATTGAATATATTCAAGAACGAGCACTTGGGATTTTCTTAATGGAATTGCAAGGTGAGCGTGACGAAGTAGAGCAGGCGATTGCATACATACTCGAACAAAATGCACAAGTGGAGGTGATCCGACAACATGTTTGATCTATCTCACATTATGGAACTCATGCCGGATATTACAAAAGCATTTGGTGAAACACTTTATATGATCGGCATCTCGCTTACAATTGCACTGATTATTGGATTGCCGCTCGGGGTTCTGTTATTTACAACAGATAAAGGGTTATTTTTAGAGAACCGTGCAATAAATTCAGTAGTTGGTTTTTTCGTTAATATTATTCGATCCATCCCATTCATCATACTACTTGTAGCCCTAATACCTCTGACGAAACTGATTGTTGGAAATACGATTGGACCGGCAGCTGCAAGTGTGTCGCTTTCCGTGGCAGCCATTCCTTTCTTTGCTAGGATTGTTGAAACATCCATGCGTGAAATAGACAAAGGAGTTATAGAGGCTGCCATATCAACGGGTGCGTCGCCGTGGATGATTATTTGGAATGTGTTATTACCTGAATCTAAGTCGAGTATTATCCAAGGACTTACACTGACACTAATTAACTTAGTTGCCTATTCAGCCATGGCTGGGTTTGTTGGCGGAGGCGGGATTGGGGACTTGGCGATTCGTTTCGGCTATTACCGATATGACGACAGTATTATGCTAGTCACCGTTGCGATTTTAATAGTGCTAGTGCAGTTGATTCAATTTGGCGGAGATCGAATTTCAAAAATGATAGATAAAAGATAGTAGGGGAGAGATGGATTATGAAGAAACTGGTACTTACAATCATTCTTACTGCGTTGGTTGCGGCCTTGGCTGCTTGTGGAGGAGAAAAGTCCACTGAAAAATCGGATGATGATAAAAATCTTCATTTTGGTGCAACAGCAGGTCCTTATAGTGACATGCTGAAAAAGGCGATACAACCTGGTCTTGAAGAAAAAGGTTATACCGTTAAAATCACGGAGTTCAGTGATTATATTCAGCCAAACATTTCACTGGACAGTGGTGATATAGATGCGAACTTGTTCCAAAACATTACGTACTTAGAAAACTTCGAGAAAGAAAACAATATGGAACTCTCAGAGTTGATTATAGTACCGACAGCGCCATTAGGTATCTATTCAAACAAATATACTTCTCTTGAGGAAATTGAAGATGGATCAACAATTACTATTCCGAATGATCCCGTGAACGCAGCGAGAACATTATATGTATTGGAAGATGCAGGGTTAGTGAAAATGGATGAAGGTATTGATCAATTGACAGCATCTGAAAAAGATATTACAGAGAACCCGAAAAACTTAGTCATTCAGCCGGTTGAAGCGGGACAATTACCTCGTTCGGTTGAGGGGTCTGATTTAGCTGCAGTACCTGGTAACTTTGCCATTGCAGCAAATATGGATTTGTTAGAAGCACTGGCTTTAGAAGATATGCCCGATCGGTTCCGTAATGTGGTAGCTGTGAAAACAGAAAATGTGGATAAGCAATTTGCAAAAGATATTATGGAAGTAGTAGAATCTGAGAAATTCTTAGAAGTGATTGAATCCGAATTTAAAGGGTTCGGTAAACCAGCATGGATGGATAAATAATACTTACATGTATAGTAGCAAGGTAAAAATATACCAGACGTGAAGACGATAGAAAATGTCTTCACGTCTGGTATTTTACTGCACATTTATTCTGTTTCTACCAAGACAATATCATCAATAATTGGCACGTCGCGCTTTAACTCGGCAAGCATTTCTTCGTCTACAGAGCCGTCGATTTCACAAATCGTAATAGCGGGACCGTCTATTGCAAACCGTTCATTCGCCATACGCGCGATATTGATTCCTTTTCTTGAGAGAATACCTAAAAGATCTGCAATAACACCTTTTTGATCGGTGTGGCGAATTAATAGTGCCGGACGTTCGCCTGAGAATTTTAACGGATAATCATCAAGCTCCTGCACTTCAATTTTACCTCCGCCAAGTGAACTGGCGAGGACTTTTATTGTGTTGGTTGGGCCTGTTAACTCGACCAGTACAGTATTGGGATGATAGCTGCCGAGCACACGTTTCGTAAATTCATATTCCAATCCTATTTTGTTCGCAAGTTCTTTCGCGTTCGGAATTCTTTCATCTGTCGTATTGTACCCCATGACACCAGCCAGAAGCGCCAAGTCGGTACCGTGTCCTTGGTAAGTAGTGGCGAAAGAACCCATTAAGGAAAACTTCGCACGAATAGGTTGTTCGTTCAATAGCTGATGTGCAACGTTTCCAATTCGAACAGCTCCAGCAGTGTGTGAGCTTGATGGACCGATCATGACAGGGCCGATGATTTCATAGGCACTTTGGTATTTAGCAGGAGCACCGCTGCTCTTTTCTTTTTTCACTTTTTCTTTCCCAAATACTTGGTTTTTCAGTTTTTGACCCGTAGGCGTACCAGCAAGTCCGCCGATTCCAGTTTCGCGCAGTGACTCGGGCATGTTCTGTCCCACTTCGTGCATAACATGGATCACTTCGTCTGGAGGAATGATGCTAACAACCCCTGCCATCGCCATATCTGCGGCAGCTTCAGCTGTGATAGCATGCAGTCCATTTCGGATAATACAAGGGATTTCTACTAGACCCGCCACAGGATCACAAACCAGTCCCAATGAGTTTTTCAGTGCGATACCTATTGCGTGACCGACTTGGTCAGGTGTACCGCCAGCAAGTTCCACTAATGTCCCTGCTGCCATTGCAGTAGCAGAGCCGACTTCCGCTTGGCATCCTCCTGCAGCTCCTGAAATGGAAGCACGATTTGCAATGACTAACCCTAGTGCAGATGCCGTGAACATCGATAAGACAATTTGTTCGCGGGTATACTTACCACTATCGAACGCATGAACGAGAACTGCAGGCAAAATTCCTGCTGATCCCGCAGTGGGGGTTGCCACGATTCTTCCCATATTCGCGTTGACCTCTGATACAGCCAGTGCATTCGCAGCGGTGTGTAGGGTAGATGGATGAACAAAAGAATTTCCTTTTTTCGCATAATCATATAATCGTTGTCCGTCGCCGCCTGTTAGTCCTGTACGTGACATGACAGATGAAGTCGTCCCTTTACGAACTGCTTCTTCCATCACCGTAAACTGCTCTGACATTTTCTTGATGATAGTTTCTCTCTGCATGCTTTTTTGCTTAATTTCAGACTGGATCATTAACTCGAAAATCGGAGTATGATCCTGTTCCGCATGCTCGATCAGTTGGTTTAAACTAGTGAATGCCATTTGTGTTTGCTCCCTAAAGAGAACCGTTCCGTACGAAAAATACTGGAACCGCTCTCGCTGTATTTGATAGTAATTACTGCTATATTGAAAGCGCTTACCTTATATTATTTGTTATTATAAGTGAAATGTCAATCAATCGAAAAGATACTGAAGCATCAAATGCCCAGTATCTTGTATACATTTTAATAACTTTGAAGATCTGATAGCAAATGATGATAGATCAATTGTAAAGTGTTTTTTTAATGAATCTTCATGTGTACATTCAAACGCATGGGAAAAGTCAATTCCCGGTCCAATTAAGCCGTGGATGATGTCGTGTCCTGCCTTGATAGCTACAGATGCATCAGAACCGTAACGTGGATACAAATCTAGTTGATAAGCCAGCTAAACAATGTTCTTTTATTGGACGTTTACTAGTTTAGTCTATCGCGTTAAATGTATAATTTCAACGATTTACAATGAACTGAATAAGTCTAATCAGATGAACTTATGATATAATTAATCAATGAAAAAACTAAATAAATTTACAATATGACACGCAAGATAGGGGACATTTACATGAATGAAGAAACAAATACAGTACAAGAAATTACAGAACTTAGAGAACTTAGAGAACAAATTATAACGTATGAGAAGATCATAGAGGATTTATCAGCTCCCATTATACCTTCCATTGTACCGGAAACGATTTTAGTTCCGCTAACCGGTGCTCTTTCAGTAGGGCGCTTTATGCATATCCAAAATAAAATTGTAAAAAGAATATCTGCTAATAATATACTGACAGTAGTTTTTGATTTTACCGATATCAGCACCTTGGCAGTAGAGGAAAATATGGGGTACGAGCTACTGAGTGAAAAAATCAATGAATTGGTCAGTGTGTTGCAATTAATGGGTACAGAAACGATTTTTGTAGGATTCTCACCTGAATTTGCTCAAAACTTGATTCTATCCAATGTATCAAGCTTTACTCAAATTCGTGCATTTACGAATTTCCGTGAAGGTCTTCGCTATTTATTGGATCAAAAGGGAATGGAAATTGTGTATAAAAAATAAATTAATGCCTGTGCAACAGCGGATTTTTAGTCTACTGTTACACAGGCATTAATTTATTATCACTAACTACGTCGAACGATTAATACATCACATGATGCAGTCAAAACGATTGCTTCAGATGCAGAACCTAGAAAATAATGCTCTGCATTTTTCAAACCTTGAGCGCCACAGACGATTATGTCGGCTTCTAGTTCATGACCAAGTTCTTTGGAAATATTCACTTTAGGATCACCATGTGTGTTTCCACGTGGTCAATTCCTTCTTCTTTGGCAAAGGCTTTATCGCTATTCGGCAACTCCTCTATGTGCTCCTGTTCGCGTTCTAGATAAGATGCGTCATCTTCATCAATTGAAAAGGTATCGATGATGAAAACGCGCATTTTCTTCTAGCATTATCATCTCTGTTGATTTATACAAAGCCAATTTTGCCACGCTTGAACCATCTACCGCGACTAGAATATCCATGTATTCATTCATTCGCCAAATCTCCTCAGAAAATCAGGATCAACTTTCTTAAGTCCGATGTCATAACGATAGCATGGCAATAATTTGCTTCTCACTATACCATATTTATACACACAGTCTAATTATTTAAAGGAAATTAGAATGATATATGAAATTCTGCTTTTATGTAATATATTTACTATAGAAGGAATGCAGTAAATCACCTTGTATAATAATTTACAAATGAATATACTAACATGTATTGATCAGAGCGTAGAATCAGTTAGGAGGAACAGAACATGACAAATATAATTAAGAAGTTATCAGCAGAGCAACAAGAAAAACTACTCGAAACACTTCAATCACGTTTTGCTAGTAATATGGATCGTCACATAAATGTGGACTGGTCTTCGTTACATGACAGGCTATTAACAAACGTAGAAAAACTATGGACCCTCCATGAAATGGAAGTTACGGGAGGTGAGCCTGACGTGATAGACTATGATAAAACAACAGATCAATACATCTTTTTTGATTGTTCAGCAGAGAGTCCTGTGGGCCGCCGAAGTGTTTGCTATGACCGAGAAGCTTTGGAATCAAGAAAGAAGAACAAGCCGGAAAACAATGCGATGGATATGGCGAATGAGATGGGTATTGAATTATTGACAGAAGAACAATATAGGTGGCTTCAACAGTTTGGGGAATTTGACAAAAAAACATCGAGCTGGGTGCAGACTCCAGAGGAAATTAGGAAACGTGGTGGCGCTCTTTTTTGCGACCGTCGATACGATCAGGTATTTTTGTATCACAATGGAGCAGAGTCATATTATGCTGCAAGAGGATTTCGAGGGTTACTCAGACTGTGAAATACTAGGGTAATATAGTTTATGTAATTTCTATCACCATTCTATTTTCCTGTACATTCCATCTGTGGTAAGATGAGAGAAAAATGTGGTTTGATATGGGGACATAGTATGGGGTATAGAGGTAGAGTAGTGGCTGTTTGTGTTGTAATATTGTTTAATATCTTGCGTTATGGCTATTATCATATCTATTTAGGTTATCTGTTTGATAGGAGTTTCTTTGTCTTAACAGGGATATTCTTGCTAGTTGCCTGGACAGGTGGGAGACAATACGACGTAGCCAAGTTTTACGCAGAGAAAGATCCGCTAACCAATGCATATAACCGGCGTGCAATAGATAAAGTATTTAAGAAACAGATCTACCAATATAGAAGTCAAGGGAAGAAAATGGGCGTAGTCTTGATCGATCTTGATGAATTTAAAGATATAAACGATACATTCGGTCATCAAACAGGAGATGAATTATTACGTTGCGTTGCGGAACTTATTATGAACATCGCAAAAAAAGAGGACTATGTCGTGCGATGGGGTGGCGATGAATTTGTACATGTCATTCTCGATCTCAAAGAGGATACACTTTCAGACTATGTTCGGAATTTAAGAATTAAATTATCTAATTTAGACATGGAATTAGCCCAGACCGTCAGTGCTTCAATCGGAATCGCAGTTTATCCGGATGATGGAGAGACTTTTGAGGCGCTTATTCAGAAGGCAGATACATCTATGTATGAGATGAAAAAAGCATAAGAAATCCCGAATCCTTGTTAAATCTGCCAAGCAGACTTAGTGAGGATTTTTGAAACGGACGAATATCCCCATGCACCCGACAAATCTAAACTTGATTGAGTGCCGGGCATGTATAGGATAAATAGTATTTAGGCTGAAACTGCTCATGTTCTCTCAATAGTCGCCGTAATTTCCACACCTGTCAAAGCTTGCGTTGCTAGGCGGTCTGCTTCGCTGTTCTTTTTGCGTGAAATCAGTTCATACCGGGGCTGGAATCCTAAAGACTCCATCTTTTCTTCCACTTTATTCGCCCAGCTGTATAGTTCTTCTTCAATGACTGGCCATTGTTCACTTAAATGATTGATTACGACCCGGGAGTCACCCATAATTTCAATGGGTAGGTGGTGTGCTCCAAGAGTTTCGAGTTCTTGCAAGCACAGATGAAGTGCTGCATATTCAGCTTCGTTATTTGTGGATAAGTGAGTAGCCATGGCATTTTTTCGCAGTCTATAGGATTTACCATTTTGGTTATAATAGAGTACGCAACCGAGGCCAGCCAACTTGGTGTCCCAGTCAAATCCTCCATCAAAATATACAGTGATATTATGTGGCTCTGTCTCGATTCCTTTCAAATAGCCTTTTAATTCCTTAATAGTCCAGGAACTATCAAACTGATCTGTGAATAGTATTTGTTTTGTACGACCCGTTCTCTCTAAATCCTCAGCAATCAACAGCGCTTGTTCTGCAGGTAATTCCTCAGACTTGAAAACGGTTTGTACTCTTTTTTTTGATTTATAGATCCATTCAATTAGTACATTCAAAGTAATCCCTCCCATATTCAGTCTAACCAATAAAACTTTATAGAAACCTGTTATAAGTAAAATATATTTACATAAAGGAGATCACGAACATGACCCTATATAGTTGTTCGGAATGTAAGCAAGTATATCCTATTAAAGCAACGCGCTGGAAATGTGAATGTGGCGGTCTACTAAATTTATCACAAACAGAATCTGACACCCCATATGATAATTGGACGAGTCAACGATCCATTTGGAGATATGTTCCTTCGATGGCAGGTAAAGAGTATTTAAGTGGTTGGCGTTCTATTACGCTTGGGGAAGGTCAAACACCATTACTAGAATTAGATGAATCGGACCCAAACACTTTGGTCAAGCTAGACTTTATGATGCCTACACTTTCTTTTAAAGATCGAGGTGCAGCGGTACTTGTAACACTGGCAAAACAGTTGGGCGTGAACAAGGTGATTGCAGATAGTAGTGGTAATGCGGGAACAGCTATCGCTGCATACAGTGCCAAAGCAGGAATAGAGTGTGATGTTTATGTAAGTGCGGATACATCACCCAATAAATTGGCGCAAATTAAAGCGCATGGAGCAACTATTAAAACAGTGAGAGGAACAAGAGAAGATGTAGCGACTGCGGCTCAATTTGCAGTGGAAGAAGAGCAAGTGTTTTATGCAAGCCATGTTTACAATCCGTATTTTTACGAAGGTACGAAGACGTATGCTTTTGAAGTTTATGAACAATTAGGCAAAGCACCTAATACAGTGTTAATTCCAGTAGGAAATGGAACCTTGTTATTAGGGGCCTACTATGGGTTTAGAGAGTTACTGGAAGCGAAGAAAATTGAGTATATGCCGAAGATCATCGCTATTCAAGCAGAGAATTGTTCACCGATTGCTAAAGCATTTGAAGGTCAAGATTTCGAAGAAAAGCCGTTCGTGAATGAAGGAACTCTTGCAGAAGGTATTGCCATTGCATCACCAGCCAGATCCAAACAAATTGTAGAAGCTATTAGAGAGACAGAAGGTACGTTCATTACTGTTTCGGAAGATGAAATTTTGGAAGCACGTGAGATGCTTGCGGTAAAAGGTTTCTATGTAGAAATCACTTCGGCTGTTAATTATGCTGGGTACATGAAATATGCGAATTCTAGAGATGAAGTCATCGTGATCCCGCTATGCGGAGCGGGAATCAAGTCTCCAACATGAAAAAACCTGCACGGAGAGCGGTCATGTTTAGTAAACACGATAGTTTTCCGTACAGGAATTATTGAAGTTTACGCGATTTCCGTTTTCCCTTGAATCTCTTCAACATCTGGCTCGCCTAAAACATTTTCTGTTTTCGCAACGACAACCGCACATGCAGCATCACCGGTAATGTTGACGGCTGTACGCACCATATCAAGTAGACGATCTACTCCGAGAACGAGTGCGATTCCTTCAACTGGCAGACCGACTGACGTCAAAACCATAGCTAGCATAATTAGGCCAGCGCCTGGTACAGCAGCCGTTCCAATACTAGCCAGTACTGCAGTTAAAACAACAGTGAGTAACTGTCCAATAGTTAATTCAATACCATAAGCTTGTGCAATGAATATCACAGCTGCCCCTTGCATGATCGCGGTGCCGTCCATATTAATAGTGGCGCCAAGCGATTGAGTGAACGAACTGATAGACTCCGGTACTTTTAACTTCTCCTGTGCCGTTTTCATTGAAATAGGTAGTGTCGCAGCAGAACTGGCGGTACTGAATGCGACTACCTGAGCTGGAAAGAAGTTTTTGAAAAACCAAATGGGACTGCGCTTGCCGATCAATGCGACTGATCCACCATAGACGACAATCGTATGGATTAAAAGGGCTCCCAGAACAACTCCCATATACATACCCATTACCTTAAGTGCGTCCATACCCTGACTTCCTACAGCGGATGCAATCAAACCAAATGCTCCGTATGGCGCGAACTTCATCACAAATGTAATCAGATACATAATGAGTTCATTCGCTTGTTCGAATAACTCTTTCACTCTTTCAACTTTACTACCCATCATTGCCATTCCAAAGCCAACCAATGCTGCAAAGAAGATAATCTGCAACATATTACCTTCTGCCATCGCACTAATCGGGTTTGTAGGAATAATGCCTAATAGAGTTTCTGCTACTGGTGGAGCTTCTTGTGCTTCATATGTGGCGTTAGCTGTTTCGAAGTTACCTCCTTCACCAGGCTTTAGCAATAGACCGAGAGAAAGTGCGATGACAAGAGCGATGGCTGTTGTAATTAAGAAAAATCCGATCGTCTTCCCACCAATTCTACCTAATTTCTTCGGATCACCCATTCCAACCGTTCCGAGGACGATTGAAATGAATACCACGGGCACAACTAACATCTTCATCAGATTCAAGAAGATGGTACCGAGTGGTTTGAAAAGAAATGCGTCAGCTTGTGTAAAAATACTAGGTGTGAAAATATTCAATACTAAACCGACAGCTACCCCTGCAATAAGTGCAATAATAATATTTCTGGCCAACTTCATACAGATCCCTCCTTAACATAATGTATTCGATTATAAACATAAATATGAAAGCGCTTACTTACCATTATTCGATATATTTTGCAAAATGTCAACCTGTCTTGATACCTGCTTAGTAAATTATTAACTAGTTGAAGAGGATAAAGGTTAAACAAATAGATTAACTGCTTTTAAAATTCAATGTATTGTTTGGTTTTTTTAATATCTAGCTGTACAATTAGTTTATCTATTGATAATTCTTTATATTAAGATAGGAAGTGTTTTAACTGAAGAAAAGAGGGCGTCAAGTAGGAGCAGATGGCGAAAAAAGTCGTAAATTACTTTTAGAAATCTCAGCAATGCAATTCGCTATTCATGGTTTTCATAAAACAAAGATTAGTGAAATCGTGAAAGAAGCAAATGTCACGCAGCCAACGTTCTACTTATATTTTAAAAGCAAAGAAGCTGTATTCCAGGAATTAGTCAATGTATTCAAAGAGAAATTGTATCATCATGTAGCACAAAGCAAACTACCTGCAGATGTGGCCGAAGAAGGGTTAATGGAACGAATTGCTTATGGCTTGCGTGCCGTTTTTGAACTCTTCCAGCAAAATGAAGAAGTTGCCCGGATTGGTTTCGTCGTTTCCGAAGAAGCAACTACTATTAAAGCCCAAATGACTGCTCAAATAGAAAGTAATCTTACAGAAGAAGCTAGACTTGGATACTTTCATACTAATGTAAATTTCAGTGTGGTCGCTGCTGCCATGGTTGGAGCGATCGAATATCTGGCGATCACTAAACTTTGGACAGGCTCTCATACACCAGATGAGCTGGCCGAAGAGATCACACAATTATTTTTACATGGGTTGAAAATATAAGTATGATATACACAAGCGTAAGCTCACATATAGAGTTTATGCTTTTTACTTATGCAAGCCTTATTAAGATGTATTGTTAGGTATAGCATGGATAGTATCTTGGTTTTACACACACCGATGTTTGAAATAGTAGAAGTTCAAAAGATGTATAAAAACTGTTTAGTTGGAAGTGACGGGCAATGCTAAAATCAAAACTGCAAAAGAAAATATTGTTAATGGTTACTTCACTTATTTTATTTTTAATGACTCTTATGCTAATCGTTTTTGTCATCACAGACTATTTGAACTTACTTGATCGTAGTCATACAGTAGGCTTACAAACTGCAAAGATGCTTTCTCATATGAACACAGTTAAAGATGGTCTTGAGGAGAAAGGGGATGTGGAAAAGGCCGGCGATTTGGAAGCGGTAATTGAACGTTATTCCAATCAAGTGGATGCTACTTTTATTGTAGTTCAAGACAAAGCGGGGCATATTCTCGCTTCACCGGATGATAGTCAAATAGGCAAAGTGATACCATTTGAAGATGGCTATAAAGCGATTGTGTTTGGAGCGAATTATTCTATGCTGTCTAGCGAAATTATCGGTCCATCAGTCAGCAGTAAAGCACCAATTTATAATGAACAAGAAAATCAAATTATTGGTGTCGTAACAGTAGGGTATCTAATCTCAGATCTACGGGAAAATGTGCATAATCGTGTAGAAAAATTGATCTATATATCATTGCTGATCCTTGCCCTCGGAATATACATCAGTTTTCGATTGGCAAAATCCATTAGGAAAGATACATTTGGGCTGGAGCCAGAACAAATAGCAAACTTTTATATGGAAAGAAGAGCGATATTGGCATCAATCGATGAAGGAATTATTGCAGTAAATCAATCAGGTAAGATTACACTGATTAATACTGCGGCCCGTTCTATTTTAGGCATTCGTACGAATCGTAAGGGAGATGACATAGAGACAATATTTCCTAACTTGCCTTCTGTGGCAGAATTAAATGGGTCGGTCACTCAATCCTTTGAAATGGTCTATTCTGCAAAGAGACTGGTTGTCAGTGGGATGCCGCTTCAACTAGAAGGAGTACAAAAAGGCGCACTGATTACTTTCCGTGATACGACAGAGATGGTGGAAGTTGTGAACACGCTCTATGAAGTTAGGAAGTATTCGGATGACTTGAGAGCGCAAACGCATGAATTTACAAATAAACTCTATTTAATTTCAGGCTTATTGCAACTCGGCAAATATGAGGAAGCAGTTCGCACGATTCAAACCGAAATCAATGTTAGTGATAACACCAATCAATTTATCCTCGAAAACATTAAAGACGCACATGTACAAGCTATTCTGTTTGGAAAATTGGGAAAGGCATCTGAAATGAAAGTCGGATTTGAAATTGATGACAATAGCAGTTTGGAATCGTTACCAAAATGGTTGGGAACGGGTGCATTGACTGTAATTCTAGGGAATTTGATTGATAATGCGCTGGAAGTGACCGCAAACCATTCGGAAGGACATGTTTCATTTTTTGCTTTAGATTTTGGAGAAGATGTTATTTTTGAAGTGTCAGATAACGGACATGGTATTCAGACAGACCAAATTGATACGTTATTCCAAAAAGGTTACTCTACAAAATCGAAGACAGGAAGAGGTTTTGGCTTAGCGAATGTACAGCAAGCTGTACGTTCGCTAGGTGGAACAATTCAAGTGTCCAGTACAGAAGAAGGCACAATCATTTCTGTCTATATTCCGAAACATGCAGAACATGAGGAGCGTGAAGTGAAATGATTCATGTGGGAATTGTAGAAGATGATTTTCGTATTGCCTCCATACATCAGCAGTTTTTAGAAAGTGTAGATGGCGTGAAAGTAGTCTGGCAAGCGTTACGTGCAAAAGACACATGGGAAATGCTCGAAAAACAGCCGGTGGATTTGCTGTTGGTGGATGTTTACATGCCTGACCAATCAGGTATTGATTTGGTACGGGAGTTGAAAGTAGACTTCCCCTCATTGGATTTCATCATTATTACGGCAGCTACAGATCGTGAATTGGTCGCACAAAGTTTGTCGGCAGGTGCATTTCACTATTTAGTGAAACCTGTAGAATTAACCAAGTTACAAGAAGTCATTGAGCGCTATCAACAGCGACGGTTATTTCTTCAGGAAAGCCTTTACGCAGATCAAGAAGAGATTGATAAACTCTTCGTGCATGCCGCGGCAGTAAAAGAAGATGAAACAAATCTACCTAAGGGTATTCATCCTTTAACTTTGCAGAAAGTAATAGATATCGTCAATTCTTTGACCGAAGGAACGACAGCAGAAGAAGTAGGTGAAAGACTAGGTGCTTCACGTACGACGGCTCGAAGGTATTTAGAATATCTAATTGCAGAGGGGAAGATGAGGGCAGAGCTCGAATATGGAATTGTCGGAAGACCAGAACGTAAATACTTTGGATTATAAGTATATAAATGGAGTAATGGAGTATTTACTAAATAACCAATCTTTAGCATCCTTTCATAGGATGCTTTTCTTGTGAACATAATGAACAAAAAGTTGTTAAAGTCTTTTGAATTGTTAAATTTGTAAACGGTTACAATTTAGAATTGTTAAAGTACACTACATATAGATGATAAATCAGAAAGAAAAGGGGAGAACAGTATGAAAAAAATAGTAGGCGTAGCAGCACTTTCATTTGCACTTATTCTAGGCGCTTGTTCATCGGATAATGCAGGTGTAAAAGACGATTCAGATTTCCCAAAGAAGAATCTTGAGTTCATTGCACCAGCAACACCAGGAGGCGGTTGGGATGCTACAGCTCGTGCTATACAAAAGATTTTGAAAGAAGAAGACATTGTAGATCAGAGTATGACTGTCATCAACAAACCGGGTGGTAACGGTGAAGTAGGTTGGCAATATCTTTCTAAGAAAGATGCACATACAATGGCGATTGACTCTAGTCTATTGATTACAAATAACTTACTTGGACAAAGTGATCTCACATATGAGGAGTTCACGCCACTTGCTACATTAACAACAGAGTGGATTTCGGTAGCAGTCAAAAACGGTTCACCTTATGAAACAGCAACGGACTTAATGGAGCAGCTAAAAAAAGATCCAGCTTCCATAAAGATCGGTATTGCGCCTGGCCTTGGAAACAACGATCACTTGTCTTTCGTAAAAGCAGCTAAAACATTCGGAGTCGATGTTACAAAATTAAACTTCCTCGTATATGAGAGCGGCGGCGACGTTATGACCAGTTTGCTTGGCGGTCACGTAGACGTAGCAACGATGGCAGTGTCCGAATCCTCAGAACAGCACCTTGCAGGAAAATTTAAGATTGTTGCAATTTCTGCTGACGAGCGCCTTGAAGAATTGCCTGACGTACCGACATGGAAAGAAGAAGGCGTAGATATGGTCTTTCCTCACTGGCGCGGTATTCTCGGACCACCGGATATGACTGAAGATGAAATCGCGTATTGGAATGAAGCGTTCGGGGAAATGGTTGAGACGGACTCTTGGAAAGAATTGCTAGAGAACAATGGTTGGGAAGATTTCTATCAAGACAGTGCTGAAACAACTGAGTTCTTGAAAGAGCAAAAAGAAATGTATACAGAACTGATTGACGAGTCTGGTTTACAGAAGTAAGTACACATAAAAAGATTGAGTCCCGCTCAAGCGGGCTCGCTTTTTTAATTTTTCAACTAGAAGGAGGAACACTGTATGGTTCGTTACATAACCCCAATCCTGGCAACTGTCGTTGGTATCATTATGCTAATCAGTGCTATCAACTTACCTAAATCAAATCTCGGAAACCCGAACGGTCCGATGTATTTCCCGCTTTTAATCGCTAGTATTTTAATTATTTCAGGGATTGTCTATTTCTATCAAGAATTCAAGGCGCGAGGTAATGACTTTGCTGATTTCCGTGCCTTGCGAATCGGCAAGTCACCATTATATTTGCTTGTATCGCTCATTTTGATGCTAATTTATACAGTATTGTTTGAACGGATTGGTTTCTTGTATTCGACTATCCTGTTCCTTGCTGGATTATTGTTCTTATTGAATGGACGCAAGAAGTGGATGTCCAACATTATTATTGCGGTCGTATTTTCGTTTGTAACTTGGTATGCATTTGGAACACTGTTGCAGGTTAGTTTACCTTAAAGGAGGAACCGATATGGGAATAGATGTACAAGCCATCTTAGATGGATTTTTGACTACAATTCAACCAATGAATTTATTTTGGATCGCACTCGGCGGGTTCCTCGGAACAGTTGTAGGAATGCTGCCTGGTCTTGGACCCGCAACCGCAATTGCTTTGCTGATTCCAATTACATTTGGAATGGAGCCTACTAGTGCACTAATTTTAATGGCTGCTATTTACTACGGTGCGATGTATGGTGGCTCTAGAAGTTCGATCTTATTGAATACACCGGGTGACGGATCAGCAATTGCTGCTACGTTTGACGGCTATCCGATGGCACAGAAAGGTCAAGCAGGCCAAGCGCTTGCAATATCTGCTATTGCTTCGTTAATCGGTGGATTAATCGCGGTTGTCGGTTTTATTGTACTGGCTAAGCCGCTCGCCAGTTTTGCTTTGCGATTCGGCCCTGCTGAGTACTTCTTATTGATGGTTTTCACACTATCAGCAATTGTTGCATTGGCAAAAGGCCAGATGGTCAAAGGATTCATTTCGATGTGTATTGGATTAATGATCAGTACAGTAGGAATTGATTTGCAGACGGGAGTCTACCGTTTTACAATGGGCAATGTTCATCTGAGTGAAGGTATTGATTTCCTTGTCGTCATTATCGGTATTTATGCGGTAGGAGAAGTATTATACAACTTCTTATCCATCAATAAACCGGTTGGAGAGAAAAAATCTGTCGGCAAAATTTGGATTACGAAAGAACAGTGGAAGCGTTCGAAGTGGCCAATTATTCGTAATGGTCCTATTGGTTTCCTAATCGGTGTACTTCCTGGAGCAGGCGGTGCAATTGCATCGATGCTAAGTTATTCCTTAGAGAAACAAGTTTCTAAGCACCCAGAAGAATTCGGAGAAGGTGCGATTGAAGGATTGGCAGCACCAGAGTCTTCTAACAACGCAGCGGCTGTCGGAGCATTTATTCCGATGCTCGCTATGGGTATTCCAGGATCAGGAACAACTGCCGTGATCCTTGGTGCAATTGTCATGCTCGGTTTAAAGCCTGGCCCACTATTGTTTGAGAATAACCCCGATATGGTATGGACATTCATCAATAGTATGTTTATCGGTAACTTGTTCCTAGTTATCTTGAATATTGCACTTGTCGGAATCCTTGTAAAGATTTTAGACACACCGCCTCGCGTATTATATCCTGTTATTATGATGCTGGCGTTTATCGGTACCTATACACTTGGATACAGCACAGTAGACTTCTTGATTTTGATCATCTTCGGTTTCGTTGGTCTGTTCATGAAGATGCTGAACTTCCCGGTAGCTCCATTGATTCTGGCAGTAATTGTCGGGTCAGATATGGAACAAAACTTCCGAATGAGTTTGATCTCGTATCCGAACGCTATTGGTATTCTTACGGCATCACCAATTACTATTGCACTTGTTATTATGACAATTGTTTCGCTCGGATTACCTTTCTTGTCTTCTTGGTTAAAGAAGCGTAAAGCGCAAAAAAATAATAGCGAAGCAATGTAAGTGATTGTATGACAGCGATGACAAAACAGAAAAAACTATTATTCTCTTTTAGTGTGTTGCTATATATCATAACGTTTTCTCCTCTAGTGGAGACAACAGAAGTATTACGTGCCATCGCATGCCTCATCATTATCCAAGTTCTTTGGATTGGTGGGGTCTTTCCTTTAGCATTCAGCTCCTTGTTGCTGATGTTATTGCTCTCAGTGCACTTCTTTACGTATGAAGAAACATTGAGTTATTTTGCTTCAGAGATTGTCTGGTTGCTATTTTCGACGTTCATTTTAGCAGGTGCATTCATCGAATCGGGACTCGCCAGCCGCTTGTCATTGAAACTACTTTCCTTATCGAAAGGCTCGAGCCGTTTGCTAGTGTTTTTCTCATTCATCCTAATGTTCATCTTATCTCTGTTCATTCCGTCCAATGTAGGAAAAGCGAGTCTAGTATCATCAGTACTAGATAGCATCGTCAAGCATTTACAGACGATGGGTACCGTAGAAAGGTTAGCAAAGTCTTTATTCGTCGGCTTAACGCTCATTGTACCGATATCAGGGGCGATAGTGGCAACGGGTGCTAGCTCGACGCTATATGCTTATGGGTTGCTGGGCGATATGACGGAAGGGCTCTATTACGTGAGCTGGATTTTATATATGGGACCTCCTATCACTGTGTTTTTGTTGTTATTATTTCTGCTCTTTCTTTTAGTATTCCCACCTGAACAGATTGACGGTGCAGAACTTGAAAGAGTGATTGGTGATAAAATACATGCGCTCGGGCATATGTCACGTAACGAATGGAAAGTTCTTGCGATTCTTGGATTGACCGTAATATTGTGGATGACGGGAAGTCTACATAGCTTTTCGGTCTCGCTAGTTGCACTGTTTGGTGCGACATTGACAATACTTCCGGTTACGGGGATCTGGCAATGGGAGACGGCAAAGAAAAAGATTGGCTGGGATTTATTACTGTTCTTTGCAGCAACGTTGATGTTATCGAGCATGTTGATTAAGACAGGTGCAGTGAAATGGTTTGCTTCCCAGCTGATCAATTTGCTATCGATGGATTCGTATTTCTTGGTGGTATTATCACTGTTGCTAGTTACGGCTTTACTAAGACTGTTTTTCGTCAATGTACTTGGTTTTTTAACAATCATGCTACCTGTAACGCTAGCAATAGGCGAAGCATTCCCCACGCATGACCCACTGTACTTATCAATGGGCGTGTTCTTAATGGGAATCCCAGGCTTTATTTTGATAACGCAATCACCAATACATTTAATTAGTTATGAATATAGTTATTTCACGAAGCGTGATTTACTGCGTTTGGGATCAGGTGCATTTGTCATTTGGCTGCTCGTCGTACTCGCTTCAATTTATGGATATTGGATGGTATTTTATTCTTAAAAGAAAAGGGGAATTATGGATGACTTGGTTAGTTCAAGAACAGAAAACACAGAAAGAACTAGCAGGAGATTTTTCGGCTGCTATTCGTAAAACAGAAATTTTGAAAATCATGGGTGCGCATGATGGGATGGCAGCCTTGACTGCAAAAAAAGTAGGCTTTGAAGCATTGTATTTATCCGGTGCGGCATTTACTGCATGCCGAGGTTTACCCGATCTTGGGATTTTGCATTCGCAGGAAGTGGCGGAACGTGCGAGAGAATTAGTGCGTGCAACGAATTTACCCATTTTAGTAGATATCGATACTGGATTCGGCGGTGTGCTGAATGTTGCGCGAACAGCTAAAGAAATGGTCGAAGCAAATGTAGCGGCCGTACAAATTGAGGACCAAGATCTGCCGAAAAAGTGTGGGCATCTAAATGGCAAGAAGTTAATTCCTGCCGATGAGATGGCAGCGAAGATTCGTGCAATTAAAGAAGTAGCTCCTTCATTAGTGGTGGTGGCCAGAACGGATGCACTGTCTGTTGAAGGACTCGATGCAGCTATTGAACGGATGGGATTATATGTTAAAGCAGGAGCAGATGCGTTATTCCCTGAAGCGTTGACAACAAAAGAAGAATTCGAGAAAGTGGGAGCTGCATTTGATGTGCCGCTGCTGGCTAATATGACAGAGTTTGGACGGACGGAATACTATACAGCGGAAGAATTTCAGAATTTTGGTTTTTCAATGGTTATTTATCCTGTTACTTCTTTACGTGCAGCTGCGAAAGCATTTGAAACAGTATTTCAGGAAATCTTTGATAAAGGGACGCAAGTGGATGTGCTCGATCAAATGCAGACACGTCGTGAATTATACGAAACGATAGAGTTGGAAAAATATGAGTCATTAGATGGGAAAATCGCCAAAACAATCATTCCTGAGTGAAGGAGGAACTAGCCATGAAACAAAATGCTGTGCCGTGTACAGTCTATCGCGGCGGTACGAGTAGAGGTGTGTTCTTTAAGGAAAGTGATCTACCGAAATCGAAGAGTGCGCAAGAACAAATATTCATGTCTGCAATGGATGCGTATAATCCGTCCCAAGTAAACGGTCTTGGGAGCGGTACCTCTCATACGAGCAAAGTAATTGTTATTCATGAAACTGACAGTGAAAAAGCGTGTCTTGCGTACACATTCTACCAAGTAGGAATTGGAGAGGCTATTGTAGATTCAGCAGGAACGTGTGGGAATTTAATGGCAGCGGTTGGAGCTTATGCGATAGATGAAGGATTGGCGAAAGTTCCTTTAGCTGACGGAATGTGTGATGTGACCGTGCTGAATCATAATATCAACCGTTTGGTGCGGATTGAAGTTCCAATAGTAGACGGAGCAGTTCAAGTGGATGGAGATTATTTAATGGCCGGAATTGTGCATACGGGTGCAAAAATCAGCGTCTCAATTTTGTCTCCGGGCGGTGGTAAAACTGGCACTACATTTCCTGCTGAAATGCGTTCAGAGTTAGTGGCGGATGAACAAAAATTTTCGGTGACTATTAGTGATATTGTTAATCCGTTTATTTTTGTAAACGCACAAGATTTTGGATTGGATGGTTCAGAGTCGAACGATATACTCAGTCAAAACCAACACTTGCTCACGCAGCTTGAAACATTACGTGTCCAAGGTGCCGTTTCTGCAGGCATGGCTGAAACTATCGAGGCGGCCAAGGAAGTACCTTCGATACCGAAGATCGCACTAGTTGCACCGCCACGCGATTATTTTACTACGTCAGGTGTTGAGGTCAAAGCAGAGGAAATTGACATCATAGCTAGAATGATTTCCATGGGGAAATTTCATCGGACGTTTGCCGGTAGTGGTCTATACAACTTAGCCTCCACATTATTGATAGATGGCACGATTCCGAATGATTGTTACACGTCGAGCGAGCAGAAGCAGCTCCAAAACATACGAATAGGTCATCCCGATGGTATAGCAGAAGTGACTGTCGAATTAACGGAAGATGGCAAAGATGTCGCTGCAGTTGGCTTAGATCGTACAGCCAGAAGAATACTAGAGGGACAATGTTATGTACCAAGTTGGCTGTAATTTTAACTGACTCATATTAGAAGACGAAGGGGGACTACGGTATGAAAAAGCACTGCGAATGGCATCGTGATACACTGCGCGAAGAGTTAACGATTGATGGGCAGCAATACAGCTATGTTTCATTGAAGAAGTTGGAAAGGTTTGGCTTTGATACAATAGATAGCTTGCCTTATACAATTAGGTTGCTACTAGAATCTGCAGTTCGTCATGCTGACGGACTATACATAACAGATGAACATATCGCTGTACTGGCAAATTGGTCAGGTGGGACTGAGGGCCAGGAAGTACCTTTTAAACCAGCACGTATTGTTTTTCAGGATTTCACAGGGATTCCGGCTATTGTGGATCTGGCTTCTATGCGGGATGCGGTAGCAGCACGTGGTGGCAATCCTCTAGTAGTCAATCCTCAAATTCCTGTTGATTTGGTAATCGACCATTCGGTTATTATCGAACACTCAGGTGATCAGGCGGCGTTTGAACAAAATCTGTCCATTGAATATGAACGAAATGCAGAACGATATTCGTTTGTGCGTTGGGCACAGAAAAGCTTTGAAAACTTCCATGTCGTACCGCCGGCAAACGGTATTGTCCATCAAGTGAATTTGGAGTACTTAGCTACAGGTGTTAGAACGGAAACATACAATGATAGAAGGTGGTTGTACCCGGATTCTTTAGTTGGCACGGATTCGCATACACCGATGATTAATGGAGTTGGAATAGTAGGTTGGGGTGTAGGTGGAATCGAAGCGGAGTCTGCCATGCTAGGACAGCCATTATACTTTACAATTCCAGATGTAGTAGGAGTGGAGCTGACGGGTTCATTAGCTGATGGTGTAACGGCGACTGACCTTGCGTTAACGGTTACGAATACCTTACGAAAAAAAGGGGTCGTTGGGAAGTTTGTGGAGTTTTACGGTGAAGGTCTACGTCAGATACCTGTAACTGATCGTGCAACAATAGCTAATATGGCGCCTGAATATGGCGCTACAATGAGCTTCTTTCCGACTGATGAGCGAACAATGGAATATTTTCATCAAACAGGACGTGAGGATGTTGTTCCTTTAGTGGAAGGATACCTACGTGCTCAAGGCTTATTTATGGATGATGCATCTATAACTCCACGGTTTTCAGAAACAGTGGAGCTAGATTTGGCTACTATCATACCGACGGTCAGTGGACCGAAAAGGCCCCAAGATACAGTGGCACTAATTGATATGAAGCAGTCGTTTGAAACTGTTTTGATGAAATCTGTTACTGACGGTGGATACGGCAAGCAACGTGTGAAAACTGCGAAGGGTATACAGGACGGGTCTATTGTGCTGGCTTCTATTACAAGTTGCACTAATACATCCAATCCATCAGTCATGATGGCAGCAGGCTTATTAGCTGCACGTGCCGTGGAGATGGGCTTACACGTACCTTCGTATGTCAAAACGACATTGACACCTGGCTCTCGAGTCGTCACACGTTATTTAGAGAAGGCAGAATTACTAACATCGCTAGAGCAACTTGGATTTTACGTAGATGGCTATGGGTGCGCTACATGCTGTGGCAATAGCGGCTCTCTGATGCCAGAAGCGGAAGAAGCTATAGCAGAAAATGATTTGGTAGCGGCGTCAATTTTAAGTGGGAACCGGAATTTTGAAGGACGTGTACATCCACTGATCCGTGCAAATTATTTAGCTTCACCTCCACTAGTTGTTGCCTATGCCTTGGCAGGGCGTATCGATATCGACTTTGATAGCGAACCTATCGGCATTGGAACAGAAGGGCAACCAGTTTATTTAGCGGACGTATGGCCTTCTACGGAAATAGTGCAAGAAGTGATTGCGGAAACTGTCGACGCTTCACTGTTCCGTGAAGAATACGCAGGTATTTATTCAAATGAAACTTGGGAATCCATACCGGCAACGGAAGGTTTGCTATATAACTGGGATCAAGACTCAACGTATATTCAACGTGCGCCTTATTTTGATAAGGTTCATAACGTATCCATCACAAAAAACACCGAGAAGATGATTCCACTGCTGATGCTGGGTGATTCTATCACAACGGATCACATTTCACCGGCAGGACAAATTCCGATAAATAGTGAGGTGGGAAAATTTTTATCAAATAAGGGAATCAGTCCGCGTTCTTACAATAACTATGGTGCCCGCAGAGGAAATCATCATGTGATGATGCGCGGTACGTTTGCGAATATACGTCTTCGCAACCAACTCATCCCCGGTGTAGAAGGTGGCTATACAATACACAGGGGGACAGGAGAACAAGTTACAGTATTTGAAGCGGCACAGCGATACGAAGAAGAACAGCGTAATTTAATTGTATTGGCAGGGAAAGAGTACGGAACGGGAAGTTCGCGGGACTGGGCGGCAAAGGGTACTTCGCTGCTTGGTGTGAAAGTGGTGCTTGCTGAAAGCTTTGAGCGCATTCACCGTAGTAATCTATCGGGCATGGGAGTGCTGCCTCTTCAATTTGTAGAAGGAGAATCTGTGTCTGTGCTCGGCTTGGATGGAACAGAAACATATACGCTGGATGTGGAAGATCGTGCATTCGTTCCTGGGCAGCGCTGCAAAATGACAGCAGTCCGGCTGAACGGTGAAGCCATTCAATTTACTGTATTACTTAGAATCGATAACATGATGGAAAAATATGCATATATGCAAGGTGGCTTATTACCTGCAGTAGCTGAAAGCATGATGGATGTATAAAAATTCTGAAACATAGTAATTGATCACGCTACCCATTGAGTAAACAAGCTACTAAAAAGCATTGACACAACTATTTTTATACTATAAAATCAATGTCAACGCTACTTAGATAACGGTTTACTTAAAGGGGATTAGAGAAATGATGGACTCGAGAAATAAATTGAAAATGATGATTGTAACTGCGTTATTTGCAGCCATTATTGGTATTATGGCACAGCTAACAATTCCACTACCACTCGTTCCGATTACAGGACAAACACTTGCAGTCGGTTTAGCAGCGACGATTTTAGGTTCACGTTATGGAACGATCTCTGTACTAGTATATTTAGCGATGGGAGCGGTAGGTATGCCGGTATTCTCAGGCATGTCTTCGGGGTTAGGTGTAATCTTTGGACCTACTGGCGGATTTCTTATTGGTTTTATTCCAACGGCATTCATTACGGGTTATTATATGGAACGCACAAGTTTCAAACTACCCAATGCGATCATCGCCAATATACTTGGAATGTTCGTCGCGTTAGCGTTTGGTACAGTTTGGCTAAAGTTTATCGCGGAACTTTCGTGGACAGCCGCGATCATGGCAGGCTTTGTTCCATTTTTAATTGGTGGCTTCATCAAAGCGTTCCTTGCAGCATGGGCTGGTATTATGGTTCGAGGCAGATTGCTCGCTAACCGTTTATTGCTAGCATAATCTAATTTCTGAACCTGAAAAACGTTAATTCATATACTATGAGTTAACGTTTTTTTGTTGATATATAAGCCCTTTTGTTTCTCATATCAAATGCATAAGAAAAGCAGTTGGATTACTGAATACTATAGGGTACTGATATATATACTAACAATAGTAAGTATTCAAGTTAATGAGGGGCTGTTAGTATGAAAGTTGCTGTAGCTATCGATGGTTCTGAACATGCTTTTCGTGCAGCGAAATATGCGCTGACACTTTTAGAAAATGCACAAGACGCAGAGCTTGAAGTGATTTCCGTAACCGACTATAACAAAGTGGAAGTTGAACAACTCCTGTTACAAAACTTTAACAGTTTATCCTTGTAAGAAGATCGAATTGTGAGACCTGTAGTGGAATTGGCGGAAAGAGCCGGAGTTAAAACGACTATCACGCTGTTACGAGGGAATCTGGATTAAGGAATTATTAATTATTTACATACGGGAAATGTTGCACTATTAGTGCTTGGTAGTGTAATGGAGAAAGCAAATTGTCCAGTAACAATCGTCAAATAAAGAAAGTCGTCATATAGACTTGTATAGTAGACTTTTTGACGATTTTTAATGTAGATAGGAATTTTTGTTTTTTTAAGAAGCAGATAGTTGGATTTTTGTTAAGTAATTGGTAGAATGGTTTTGGATTGTTAGAGCAGATATTTAGTACTGGACTACATGATCCGTGAAGAGGGTAAAGAACATGAGAATGGATTGTTATGTCGGTGACAGAAGCTGAAAGAAGATCTCAATTGAAAAATTGAAGAAAGTAGTTGTAGGAGGTTTTATCATGAAGATTGCTGTGGCGGTAGATGGCTCAGATAATGCATTGCGGGCAACAGATTATGCGATTATGTTAATGGAACAATTTTCTGAAGCGAAACTAGAATTGATCCATGTCATCGACTTCAATAAAGAAGATGAGCGATTATTAAAACAAAGTCCTAATAGTCTTGATAAGTATCAAAAGAAGAAGTTGCAATCTGCGTTGAAGTTAGTAAAAGATAAGGGAATAGTAGCGGAAGTCACAGTACTTCAAGGAAATCCGCACCAGCAAATCATTAAGCATGTAAACAATAATGAAATTGATCACCTCATCCTTAGTAGTCGAGGCTTGCGATTACTTAAAAATTTAGTAATGGGTAGTGTCAGTCAAAAAGTAATCAAACATGTGAATAGCTCTGTCACGATAATTAAATAAATAATATAAAGCAAAACTGCCATAGCATCTCGTAAAGATATGCTATGGCAGTTTTTTTAGAGTCGTTGATTAGCTACAAGGATACTGGATATCATAATGATATTTGCAACTAGAACACTGGCTGTACTAAATGACGCGAAACGCACTCTTGCAAAAAATTACATAATTGGATTGAAAGCTAGATAAATATGATTGGGTAGGTTGCATGATTTATTGAAACGACTAACCTAATTAAAAGCATTTACGTACACATCTAGTGCCCAGTAAGATATGATACCCATATGGGTATATAAGGGGTGACAAGATGAAAGAACAATCGTATGAAAATCATACACGTGTAACACCATTGCAACACTACATTTGGCTGCCATTAAGCTTTGTATTGCTTTTAACAACAGCGATCTATGGAACTTATCAATTCGTAAAGCATGGTTTTTCAATGCAGCTTCTGCTATTATTCGCAGTTACCGTTCTCGCTATTATTCCAGGAATGCTTGCACGTATTTATGCGTTGTCTTTGCAAGATCGATTAATCGTCACGGAAGAACAGCTTCGTTACTTTATGTTGACGGGTAACCGTTTAGCTACAAGATTGACGAAACCACAATTGATTGCATTACGATTTGCTTCAGATGAGGAGTACGTGGAGCTTGCGGATCGGGCTGTGGTTGAAGAGCTATCGCCTGATGAAATTAAGAAATCCGTAAAGTCTTGGAGAGCAGATCATCAGCGGGTGTAATGAAAATGAGAGCACAGGATCTGAACTAGATCTGTGCTCTCTTTTACTGTGGTTACATATTTTAAGTGTGGCTTATCGAATGATTATCAATAAACTGATAGTAAAAAAGCCGAACATAAACTACCTATCATGACAAGTAAAAAAAACATATCTATGCCGTTATACCGTGTAGGATAATAATACGTCCTGGCAGCACCCATCTGATACTGTTTTGCTTCCATCGCAACTGCAATGCGTTGTGCGCGACGTATACTTTGGGCAAATAGAGGGACGGTATAGGATTGCAATCGCTCATACAACCCCTTTATCCCTTTTGAAAACTGGATATTCCGTACTTTCAACGCATTCCTGCGAATTTGCAGCTCTTCAGTTACAGCAGGAATTAAACGAAAAGCCGCAATAAAACTATATGCATATTTGGATGGTAGACGAAACTGCTGCATCATAGCGTAAAAGAATAGTACGGGTTGGATCGTTAAGATAAACGTAAAGCCGACGAATCCGAATGAAAGGGACTTACTTCCGAGCAAAAGCGCATGTTGAATGCTCTCTTCGGAAATCTTGAACAGCCCCCATTGCCAAAGCACCGCTTCCCCCTTACCGAACAACAACATCGTCAATCCAGTAGACAGGAAAGAAATGACTAACGGAATTGAAAGTATTGAAAGTTTCTTCAATGAATAACCGCTGAATACATAAAACACTATTCCGTATAAAACCGCTTGTGAGATAGCAAAAGGTACACTTTGATTCACAAGCGTAATAATCAAGAACGCAAAAAATACGATAAATTTTAGTGCGGGATTGACTCGGAATAACCAGGTCTCGCGTTTAGGTGTGAACCAATTGAACATTCTTTGCACCTCCTGGTATATTAGCCGTATGCAGTACGCCGTCCACTACAGTCCAAACAGCAGTGGCGAAGCTCTCTACAATTTCCGTATCATGCGTAACCATCAAAATGGTCATGCCTTCAATGCGCAACTGTTCCAGCTTCTCAAGAATGGCGAATGTGTTTCGTGCGTCCTGTCCAAAAGTAGGTTCATCGAGCAATAAGATATCTGTATCAGGAGTGAGAGCAGTTGCTACACTCAAACGACGCTTTTGACCCGTAGATAGCTGATAAGGATGGCGTGAAACAGAATCAGGTAAGTTAAATAAGCGTATCAATTCCTTCGCATAACGATCTGCATTAGCTTTTGGCATATCGTGCAAAGAGACGGTTAACTCTTCCGTAATCGAATTCGTCACAAATTGTAGTTCGGGATTTTGAAAGACAAGTGAAAGACCTTTCGGCAGTTGGCGCTTCTTCTTTTTCCACGCAATGGGCACGCCGTTCACCTCGTAGACACCGTCAGTCCGAAGTAATTGCATGAGTGATAAGAGCAATGTACTTTTACCAGAACCATTTTCTCCAACAATCGTAATCCAGTCAGCAGCTTGTACGGTCGCCCGTTTGACAGAAATCTTCTCCACTTGACCACGATAGCCGTGAAAGTCCTGAATCTGAATTTTCTCCTCGGATGTAACTGTTTGACGATTGATCATCATCGATTGAAATGCTTCAGACGCTTTATATTCTTCCCATACCCCTGGATACCAAATACCATAACGTTTCAGTTCTTCCTGAAAGTGTGCGAAGATCTCTGCAGGTGAACCGTCTGCTATCATAACCCCATGATCATTAAACAGCACTACGCGATCAACCCAGTCCGCAATCAAATCAATTTTATGTTCCACGATAATCACAGTTTTATCAGCGGTTGCTTCTTTAATAGAAGACCAAATTTGTTGCGTGCCTTCTGGATCCAGTAAGGCAGATGGTTCATCCAAAAATAGCACGTCAGGTTCCAGTAATAATACAGAAGCTAATGCTAACCGCTGCTTCATACCTTGCGACATTTCATTGATGGACGTATGTGGGTCTTTCAAATGCAAGTCTACACGTTTCAATACCTCTTCAATAAGAAGGGCCATTTCTTCACGCGGAACTTGAAGATTTTCCAATACGAAAGCGAGTTCCTCATCGACATATGTCATACAGAACTGTGTATCGGGGTCTTGGAAAACGAATCCCCATGAGTCAGGCAACTGAATGTCTGTTGCTTTCATTGGTAGTTCGATAGAGTTTGGTATAATGCCGCTCAATACTTGGAGTAAAGTAGATTTCCCGCAACCACTAGGACCGAGCATGAGAACTTTTTCACCAGGCCGAACAGAGAAGGAGAGGTCTTTAAAGAGCAAAGCATCTTCTCCTGGAAACTTTAATCGTAAATCGGTAACGCTGATGTTTTTCATAGTTGGATCATTCCTCCGCGTTTACTGATCAAGCAACGTATATTCTTTCTTATCAACAGGTCGAATTAACGATGTCACGCCTGTTGCTTCTAGCGCTCTTACAATAAATACAGCGAAAATACCTGTGAAGATGAATGCGCTGATTGTACGTAATCCGTATTTCACAATGAGTGCCCATGTTTCGAGTGCTGCGTACCCGTAAATTAAATCGAGTCCGAAACTTGCAAGACATGAAGCGATACCTGCTAACCCGGCGATTAAAATGGAATAGCGTCTATAACGGAATGCAGCAAACAGTAATTCCGCAGCAAGACCCTGTGCAAACCCATACATCAAAACCTCAATACCATGTCCGGCAAACGCAGACAAGGAAGCCCCTGCCAGACTTGCGATGAATGCAGTACCAGGCTTTCGCAATAATAAAAAGGCGAACGGTCCTACCATGAACCACATGCCGTAAAGCAGTTGACGTGCGACAGGCATGATCGGTTTGACGACAGTGTATAAATCATCCCAAAACTTCATCAGTACCCCAAACACCACGCCAATCATGATGGTGATCAACAAATCGGTAAACTTTAACTTCTTCATACTCTTCCACTCCTTGTTATTTTTTTATACAAAAAAGCCGTCTGAAGAGCAGACGGCCGAAGAAGGAAAGAGATTCCTGTATAATTCCATCGATCACGGTCTCTACGCTGGCATTACCCAGATCAGATTAACGGTCAGCAGTAGATTAATCTGCTATCTCAGCCTGTTTCTCTCAAGCACCCGTACGGACAATTATGTAAGTAATCCTAGTATACAGCACGTTGAATTGTCTGGCAACTTAAGAAATTACTACACGTTTCAATGAACTGCATACAGTTTAAATTGAACATATACTAGTGAAATCCTGATATACTAAAAGGATAGAAATAATCTTAATTGTGTTCTTAATATAATGTAAATAGAGTGTAAAAGGAGTTTTTACATGACGAAACATATAGCATTTATTGACGTGGAAACGACAGGTATGAGTGCCGAGGCCAGTGAAGTGATCGAGTTAGGCGTTATGCTCGGAGAGTATGAAGATAATCGTATTATTCGGGTGGCTGATGAGTATTGCGAGTTTCAAGAACCGTTCTATTCCATCTCTCCGACCATTACGAATCTCACAGGCATTACCGATCAGATGGTAAGAGGGAAGTCATTGGATATGGATAGAATCTTGAAAATACTAGATCAAGCAGACGGTATAGTAGCGCATAACGCATCATTTGATAGAGGATTCGTTAGTCGACTATTGCCTGAAACGCTCGACATGGACTGGTATTGCTCCGTCCGACAAATCAAATGGAAGAATTACGGCTTTGAGAACGGTAAACTGCAACAATTGCTGAGAGCGCACCGAATTCAAGTGCATAACGCTCACAGAGCGCTCGACGATGCAAAAAATCTTGCGGTCTTGTTGAACTCGTCCAATCCGCATCTGGAAGATGATACATTCATCTCCTATTTGATGAATAAAGCGCCGATGAAGAAACCAGCTAAAACAAGATTTTAATAGCAGTGAAAGATGTCCGGGAAGTACTTTGCCGGTCATCTTTTTTATTGGTGATCAGTTGTGCAATCTTTTAAGGGTGGTGGCTCTTCTTAATTATAGTTGAAAATGACTAAGACCACTCAAAAACATCCCATGTGCATAGTTTATCCATATGTTATTGCTATACTACTCTTGAAATCAACAGTAAAAGAAAAAGGGGATAGTTTGATGGGTAAAAAAATACAAACCGTTATGTTTTTAATGGGTGCTCTATTAATCAGTGGTTGTAGTAACGATACACAATCAAATGATCAGAACAATCAACAGAGCAACGAAGGAAATCATCACATGATGGATGACTCTACAATGGAACACGGACATATGAGCCATGACAATGTAGTGAGTTTAAAAGACTCGACAGGTGTAAATGAATTAAATATCCCACCATTGCTAACTAGTGATGCGACAGATAGAACTGAATATACTATCAAAGCGCAAACAGGTAAGGTAGATATACTTGATGGGATGACTACAGAAACCTTGGGATATAACGGTGATCTGTTAGGTCCGGTTCTTCAATTTAAAAAAGGTGAAACCATAAAAATTAACACAATCAATGAATTGGATCAAGAGACAACGTTTCATTGGCATGGTTTAGAAGTGCCTGGTGAAGCAGATGGCGGACCGCATACAACACTTAGTCCTGGTGAAAAAGAACAAATAGAATTTAAAGTGACACAAGAAGCGGCTACGTTATGGTTTCATCCACATCCCGAGGGAAAGACATCTGAACAAGTATACAAAGGACTTGCAGGGCTAATTTATATTGAGGATTCTAATTCAGCGAAATTAGAAATTCCTAAAGAATACGGAAAAAATGATATACCTTTAGTTTTCCAAGATCGAATTTTCGATGAGCAAGGCCAATTGGATTATAAAGCGGTAATGAACGAAGATGGAACGATAGGCGATACGTTATTGGTCAACGGCACAGTAAATCCTGTATTACCAGTAGAGAAAGAACAAGTGCGTCTTCGCTTGCTAAATGGATCAAACGCGAGAAATTTCACATTCAAATTGAATACAGGTGAATCGTTTGTTCAAATTGCGACAGATGGTGGCTTCTTGAATAAACCCGTCAAATTGAATGAAGTAACCTTGACGCCATCCGAGCGAGCAGAGATAATTATTGATTTCTCGCAACTAAACTCTACAGATGATTTATCTTTAATTAATGAAGATGGATCTATCCTTTTGCCGTTTGATGTGTCACATCAAGAAGTAGATGGTACAGAAAGATCCGAGCAGCTAAATGATTTTGCCGTAACGGACGAAGAAAAAAACATGCCGGTTACGAAGAATATAGAACTTTTTGGCATGATGGATCATGTAACGATTAATGGAAAGAAATTTGATCCGGAAAGAATAGATTTTACGCAAGAACAAGGCGTGACAGAAGTATGGGAGATCTATAATAAAAAAGATATGATGGGTGGTATGATTCACCCATTCCACATTCACGGAACACAGTTTAAAATAGTTTCACGAGATGGTGTAGAACCTAAAGAGAATGAGAGGGGATGGAAGGATAGTATTGCTGTTCATCCTGGAGAAAAAGTGAAAATCGCCATCCAGTTTAAGCATAAAGGTGTGTACATGTTCCATTGTCATATTTTAGAACATGAAGACAACGGAATGATGGGACAAATAGAAGTGAAATAAAAGTGATGCGTAAAGTAGCCAGTGAAATATTTATTTCACTGGCTACTTTACACTTTTTATGAAATAGGGCAAGTGCAAATTGAGTTCGGCAGAAGGGGATTCTAATAAGAAAGACAAAAGGAATGAATTGATTATAAAAAACCATTTTAATACTTGATACATCTGCTTTCTGAGCAAGTGACACTGAAACTACAGATAAAGATAATTAACCAGATGAAAAACTACTGCTTATCATATAATGCTGCTCGCTCATCCAAATAGCGGTAGAGTGTTGATTTACTAATACCTGTTTCTTCTTTGATATCAAATAAAGTGAAATTTTTACTATCATACATTTCAAATGCGCGTTGTAAATTATCATCAGACTTTCGTGGACGTCCAATTGTTTTACCTTGTTGTTTCGCAACTTGTAGTGAAAATGTAGAGGAATGACTGAGAAAAGTGGTTTGCAGCTTTGCAAAAAATTCTACGTTTTGAAGCAATGTGGTAGATTGCATAGTTTGATTCGTTAGCTGTTCGTCCACAAAATTAATTATGAGTTGATCACGTTCTGCCAAACGTAAAATATCCCAAAGTTGCTGAAGCGAGTCAGCTAACACTTCAATGTTTTGTACGTACAATGTGTCTCCACTTTGGACATCCATTAGTAGTCGTTCAAGCTCCACTCTTTGTTTAGCCAGTCCATGTGATTCTACATAAATCGTGTCTATAGTAAGATTTGCTAGTTGTTCAGTAGTTTGCTGATCACCTACAATCGGGCGGATATATCCATACTTCATTTTTTACTCCTTTCATCCCAAAACTGTTCACTTATGGGACTGTAAATGATATGCTATGTACATTCTAACATTGAGTTGATTTTTTCACATCACGAGAGGAGAAAAATATGCAAACTTTACAACAACAATGGTTTGGGAATGTACGTGCGGATATATTGGCAGGTATAGTCGTCGGACTCGCGCTCATTCCGGAAGCATTGGCTTTTGCGTTTATCGTCGGGGTGGATCCGCGTGTAGCGCTATATGCATCATTTACTATTGCCGTTATTACTGCATTTGTTGGGGGTCGACCCGGATTGATATCGGCTGCTACGGGTGCCATGGCACTAGTGCTTGTTAGTTTAATGGCAGATCATGGCCTAGAGTATGTACTGGCAGCGACTATCTTAACGGGTATTATTCAATTAATTTTAGGCTCACTAGGAGTGGCGAATTTAATGCGCTTCATACCGAATTCAGTCATGCTAGGATTCGTAAATGCTCTCGGAATCATGATTTTCATTACACAACTACCGTATTTAGTCGGTTCGGGTACGATGACGTATGTATTCGCGATCGCTACATTAATTTTGGTATATGCGGTGCCGCGTTTCTTCACCGCGATACCAGCTCCGCTGATTGCGATTGTTGTTATGACGACAATTGCGCTGTTCAGTGGAGTGAAATTGCAGTCAATTGGTGATTTGGGGACAATGCCGAGTTCATTGCCAACATTCTTCTTCCCTGATATCCCACTGAATTTTGAAACACTGAAAATTATTTTACCGTATTCATTGGCCCTTTCTATTGTAGGATTACTTGAATCGCTACTGACTTCACAAGTGCTCGATGATATGACAGATACACCGAGTAATAAAAATCGTGAAGCACGCGGACAAGGTATTGCCAACTTCATCACTGGATTTTTCGGTGGAATGGCGGGGTGTGCGCTACTCGGTCAATCGGTGATCAATATCAAATCAGGTGGTAGAGGACGGCTATCTACATTGACTGCTGGAGCATTTTTAATGTTTTTGATTATTGTATTAGGGGACTTGGTCGTTAAAATTCCGATGCCTGTTCTTGCGGGTGTCATGGTTATGGTGGCGGCAACGACTTTCAACTGGGGAACGTTTAAATTTCTTCGATCTGCACCACGTTCAGAATCGATTGTTATGCTGATTACTGTAGTAATTATTTTATACACGCATAACTTAGCGATAGGCGTAGTGATCGGAGTTATCCTTAGTGCATTATTCTTCGTTGCGAAGATATCACGTGTCTCGGTAACGAATGAAAAGGGTATATATAAAATACAAGGTCCTTTATTTTTTGCTTCTACGACGAAGTTTATTCAGGCATTTGATGATATAAATGACAAACAAATTATCATTGATTTTGAAAACAGTCAGCTGTGGGATGAATCGGCAGTAGGTGCGATTTTAAAAGTGATAACTAAGCTCGAAAGTAAAGGGATTGCGGTCACGATTCGTGGGTTAAATTCATCAAGTGAACAATTATATGAAAAACTATTGTGAGGGAGTGAACGATATGAAAATTGCTGTAGCGATTGATGGTTCTGAAAATGCGATGCGTGCCGCAAGACATGCGATTATGCTAGCGGAATATTTGCCTAAAGTTACGTTAGAGATTATTTATGTTCAGGATCTTAACAAAGCGAAGGATGAAAGACTGTTAGCACAAAGTCCTGAAAGCCTAGCATTGAAACGCGAACAAAAGATGCATCCGATTTTAGCTCTGGCAAAGGAAGCGGCTGTGGATGCGAAAGTAATCATGCTCAGAGGGAATCCCAGCCAGGAAATAATTAACTATGTAAATGAAAAGAAAATCGACAAACTAGTCATCGGTAGCCGTGGCCTAAATTCATTTCAAGAAATGGTTTTAGGTAGCGTCAGCCATAAGGTAATGAAGCATGTAGGGTGTCCTGTGACCATAGTGAAATAAAAAGGAGATTGTCACGCTATATCAGCGTAGACAATCTCCTTTTTGCAATGATCAGAGGATACCTACTCGTAAATCACTACCAAACAATCTAAAGCAAGTAAAGACTTATAATCTAATCTGTATGAAGACACGTAAACTCTTTAAATTCCGATCGTTTAGCATACACTTCTATTTATTTATCTTTGCGTGTGATATTAGTCGTTTTCCCGAAAGCACCTTCCGTCAACTGAATGAAGCCGTCGTATATGCAATAGTTTGTGTTCCAATAGTTCATAACCCAATACGTGATGAGCATAAACAGTAAAATGCTGGGGATGATCCACCAGGTACCATGCAAATCTAAAGGAGTTGGTGAGAAATACACCAACAACCCGGTCGCAATCAGCCAAATCCAATAAGGTCTGACTAAACTAACAAATAGTGATTTACGTGGAAGTCGATTAGCTTCCCGTACTACTTCGTAATCAACAAGCTATTCTGGAATGATACTGTATGCGCGATCTGTTGGTAAGAAAGGGTTGAGTGTACTGATTTCCTCGTCATCATCTAATCCTTTTACGTTCCGTATGACACAACGTTTTAATCGGCTAGACTTTTACAGGATAAAAAACACGACGAGAAATTCTCGTCATGTTTTCATGAAAATTAGTTTACGACCTGATCTTCGAGGTTTTTCCACAGATGGTGGGCTTCTCTCGCAATATGTTCTAACAAATCAGGCGGGGCAGTCGTAACAGCGGCACATGCTTTAATCAGTTCACTTAATTCTAACTTAAAAGCTTCCAGTGCTTTTGCTTCTTTTATCACCATTTGATTGAATGTATTCAACACGGGTGAAACTTCATTACGTGGTCTACGAATGATCGTTTTCAAAGCTTGAGCCTGTAACAGTAGGTTTTCAAACTTCCTTGTCATTGCGCGAACTTGATCATGTAATTCATAGTTAGAAGCATCTACGTAATGACTGATGAATAAGAGGTGGTCGAGCATTTGACGAAGCCAGAAGTTGTTCTCATGCAATGTCGCGTCAGCTGGCGTGATGTAAGAATTCGTTTCAATTAATTTAAACACACGCTCTGCTTCTTCCGCTTCACGAATCATGTGATCAAGAAGAGAAGTAGGAGTAGAAATGATGACGTCGCAATGTAATGCCCGATCCATTGTATGCATTAGTAGATCAGCGAACTCTTTTGTAGAGCTCTTTGCCTCATCGATTATTAATCCAATATCGCCAGTTTTGGATTCAGTCTTTTTAAAGATCTTCCCCATACGGTCGACCATTTGTTGATTAGCGCGTGCTAATTCCAACTCATGGTGACTGATTTCTCGATCGAAAAACTCCCCATGTTCGAAGTTATTGCGCACCCAAAAATCGATAATCCCATACGTATCACGTTCATAATTATCTGTATAACCAGTCATACATACATACCCCCCTAATTTACCTATCTGATATCTTTACCATCCTATTCATTCCTAGTGTTCTTTATGTATAGATAGGGTATTGAAGTAGAAAGCCATCTATTTCTTGGGAAAGTGTATATACTGAAGAAAGAGGTGTTGTAAAATGAAAATCGGCATAATTGGAACTGGCAATATTGCGCAGTATCTATTAGAAAGTATCAATAGGAACGGTAAAGTGGACGCTGAAATTGTCTCGATATTCGGACGTAACCAAGAGGTGGGGCCAAAGCTAGAATCACAGTATAGCGCAAAGTTCTATACAAACTTTGAGGAATTCATTCAATCACCTATGGATGTAGTCGTGGAAGCTGCAACGATTGGAGTTGCAATGGAGCATATGGAAGAAGTGCTGGACAATAAGAAAGACCTGATAGTGAGTAGTATAGGGGCATTCAAAGATATGGAGTATTTAAATGAAATGAAAGAAGTGGCGCGGAAGAATCAGCAACATATATATCTACCTTCAGGAGCAATTGGTGGACTGGATCTTCTGCAATCTGCAAATTCTCTTGGTGGATTACAGGAAGTACGCATTACGACTAGGAAGTCCTACCAATCACTGGGACTTGATGTGAAGCATGTAGAAGAATGCATTTTTGATGGTATGGCAATAGATGCCATTGAAAAATTCCCTAAAAACGTCAATGTTGCATTACTACTATCAATTGCAGGACTGGGCGCAGATAAAACGGCAGTACGCGTTATAGCAGATCCGAATATTCAACGAAACACACATACTATTAAAGCAAAAGGTGATTTCGGCAAAATGAATTTACTAATCGAAAATGAGCCAATGCCAAACAACCCTAAAACAAGCTATCTTGCAGCATTGAGTATAGTATCTACTTTGCAAAACAGAGGAAATGCGATTACCGTAGGAAGTTGACTAAAGAGAGGGTGTTTTATATGTTTGAAGACAAAAAGAAGAAACAGAGACCCGATTCTATGTGAAATACAACAGATGACATCCTGTCACTTGGAAGAATTACGGTTTTAGTTGATTGGAATACGGGCGTAAACTATCTCCATTTGGGGGGCAGGAAGTGGGATTACTGCTTTACTAGATCAGAACGAAGATGAAGTAGTAGACCCGCTATAGTATTAAGATTCCTACAAAGAAAAGGCTGCCCATCATGGGTAGCTTTTTTATTATGACTGTATTTAACTAATCGAGATACCGGAATCATTGCCTTTTTTCCATGATTAGCGGTTGTCTCGAAGTACGTTAGCTGGTATTTAATCTTTGCATAGTATTATGAAAACATATTGATAAAAGTACTAATGAGATGAGTGAATAAGGAGTAAAAGGGGTAAGAGAAGTAAATAGGTTACTGTAAATAATTACTAATCGCAGAACTCTAACTATATGTGAAAAGTTAGACAAAAATATAAAATGAATTATTGCATGATCAATGAAAGAATTACGGTGTAGGCGGTTAAAAACCTCATATTACAGTCACACTGTTACATAAAGAGAACAATGATTCGTTATTATGATTTGAGGGGATGTCTATTATGGATATGAATATAAAGAAGTTACATGAAATAAAAAAAGCACTAAACGCAAAATTTTTTGAACGTGAAAACGAAGTAGAGGGAATTTTAGTAGCTCTCCTTTCCAAACAGCATATGTTAATGATCGGGCCAGCTGGGACAGCGAAATCAGCATTATCAGTAGAGTTAGCAAAGATTGTGAATGGAACGTCCTATTTTCAATGGTTACTGACAAGATTCAGTACCCCGGAAGAGGTATTCGGACCGCTGTCGCTAAAAGACTTAGAAGAAGGTATATATAAGCGCAATACTGCTGCTAAAATGCCGGAAGCACATTTGGTGTTTTTGGATGAAATTTTTAAAGCAAACTCTGCAATATTAAACAGTCTATTGACTTTAATTAACGAGAGACTATTTTATAATGATGGACAACCGATTGAAGCACCATTAATGTCGGTCATTGGCGCTTCCAACGAATATCCAGAGGATGGCGAGGGACTTGAAGCTTTATTTGACCGTTTCCTATTACGTTTCGAAATCAATTTCATCGCGGATGAATCTAACTTTGTATCGATGATGAAAGATGAAGGCGAACATGTCGAAATTCCGACGATGCATTTGGACGACCTAGTGCAACTTCAAAAGATGACTAACAAGGTGCATATTCCAGATGAAGTATATGAGACATTGTCTACGATTCGAAGAGAACTTCAAGACGAAGGAATTCAGCCGTCTGATCGCCGATTCAAACAGTCTTTGAGTATCTTACAAGCGAGAGCTTTGATCCATCAAAGAGAATCTATACAGACAGATGATATGGTGATTCTTGAGAATGCACTCTGGGAGACTTTGGATCAAAAAGAGACTGTTTGCACTATCGTTCGTAGACATTCACAAGATGGATTAGCACAAAGGCTTTCAGCCATTGAAAATGAAGCGAATGAAATCTATGATTCCGCAGTACGTGATCATTCAACTGAAGCGGGTATGGAAGCAATCAAGAAAATTTCTGCTTTATCAACGGAATTAAATGAGTTGAAAGAGCAAAATACAAGCCGTGCGACTGAAGTTGATCATTTACAAAAACAAATTACTTCCTTAAAAAACGAAGTGGAAAGTAGTCGTATGGATGCTGCTTATTATGGTGAAACGAATGGAAAGAATGATGAAAATGGCGAGCAATATGGAGTCTTCTTTAGAATGTAAAAGGAGTGATATTCTATGAAAAGAAGTAAAATAATTAGAGATCATCGCTCCGTACTGAATACAGATGCATTTGATAAAAGACGTTTTAAAGAACTGTTCGAGATGTCAGATGGTTTGCAAAAGGTCAGGGAAGAAGGACAATTACCTACTACAGAAGCATTGCTTGGTGATGTTTGGGCATCACTGTATAAAATGAAACCACGGATTTTACTAGAGGGAATGGATCCAGCACTGAAACCGAATAAGACCATTATAGAAAAGCTGATGAAAGATGAACATTTTGAAGAATATAGAAACTTTACTCGATTGGACGATCTGGCCGCGACTGTCTGTACCGTGAAATTGGTTGAAATGATCAATCTATGGCTAGCGGAATCAAAAGCTATGGATGAAGACTTACTGAAGAAAATGGAAGCTGTAGAAGCGCTACAAGATGACGTGCCGATTGACCATGTGGATGAACAACAGGACGAAATAGAAGATGGACCTATCCAAGAATTAGCTGATGCTACGGATAAGTTAAATGATCGACTCGAATTTACACTTGAAACGAATGGCGAACGATTTTTGCAAGCGATCGATGAAGCGGTAGAAGAGTCGATCAAAGTGAAAGACAGCCTGATCTCCCTGATGGGTGGGAGCAGTGCAGGTAAAGGAGATGCAGAGTTAAAGAAAGTGCCGTTGCGTGAACAACTTGCAGTGGCGGATCAAGTAGCGATGGATCCCAAAATGCAGGAAATTGCAGAGTGGGCTGGTCGTTTTCAAGAAGTAGCACGTGAAAAACAGAAGACCAACTATGTGGAGGCGATCGAGAGGCGTGGAGTAACCATTGGGAATGAGATGGAACGTCTCTTGCCGATGGAATTAGGACTCTATGCAAATGACACGACGAAAAAAGATTTCTTGCGCCGCTTTGCGGAAGGAAACACGATGCAGTTTGAACAGAAGAAGCGAGAGAATCTTGGCAAAGGTCCAATTATTTTTTGTCTTGATCAATCGGGAAGTATGAAATTGCTTGATAATCAGTCAAAAGGATTCATCCTGGCGCTTCTATCAATCGCCAAGAAACAACGCCGCGATCTATGCGTTCTATTATTTTCCACGACCATTCAAAAAGAGGTATTTCTTAAAGGCAAGATCACTTCAAATGAACTTGCACGACTTGCTAGAACATATTTGGGTGGGGGAACAGACTTTACACTGTCACTGCAAGGAGCCCTTGAAGTAATAGAAGACAGTACTTTCAAACATGCAGATGTCATTTTTGTTAGTGATGGAGAAGATGAAATGAGCGAGAGTTTCCTAACAGAATTCAATGAGAAGAAAAAACAAAAAGAGTTTAATGTACTCACCCTAGCAATAGGGAAAGATACGGCCGTCGCAGAATCATTCTCAGACCGTGTACTTCATGTAACCAACTTTGATGACGAAGGAAGCTTTATCGCTTTTGAAATTTAATAGATGCATTACCTTAAACCCTTCATATGCGAAGGGTCTTTTTTGTTTATCATAATATGATGTTTTCTGGGTATTCTAATCAAAACATACAAGCTAGTTGAGGTGATTGGAATGCTAATTGAAAGATCGTCTTCTTGGAAAGAAGGGTTTATTCAACGACTTGAAAACCATGAACCATGGAATAATTCGGTGCTGTATAACTTGAGCTATACCATCGCAAAAAATAATTTAATAACGAATTTCACTGGATTGCAGTCACTTGCTTACTTACCAAACATAAAACCGTTACCCCATCAGATAGAAGCGGCTGAACGAGTGATTGAACAGATGAATGGTAAAGCGATTTTAGCGGATGAAGTAGGGCTCGGTAAGACCATTGAAGCAGGTCTGATCATTAAAGAATACTTGCTGCGAGGGCTTGTGAAAAAAGTGCTAATTTTAGTACCAGCTTCTCTCGTTAATCAATGGGTGGAAGAGTTGTATACAAAATTCCATATCCCTGCGCTGCTGTACAAAAAGAATTATGAGCTTGACTATGTCGATGTAGTAGTCATGAGTATGGACACAGCCAAACGCAGTCCGCATAAAGAGAAAATCTATGCTCAAGACTATGATTTGATTATTGTAGATGAAGCGCATAAGTTGAAAAACCATCAGACAATTAGTTATGAATTTGTACAAAGTTTGAAGAAGAAATTCTGTTTATTACTTACAGCCACGCCGATTCAAAATGATACGTTTGAATTGTTTTATTTAGTGACGTTACTTAAACAAGGTCATTTAGGAAACTATGATGAATTTTCTTCAGTGTTTTCCGCTAAAAATCGTGATGAAGAACGTGATAGTTATTTAAAAGAACTAGTCAGCCAAGTTATGGTACGAAACAGGCGACAGGACACGGGTGTGGAATGGTCCACACGGAAAGTTCATACAATTCCTATCACTTTCACGGACCATGAAAGACAAGTATACACAGCTATATCCAATCTAAAACATATATCTTCGGTATTTTCAGGTGCATTTTCCACGATGACTTTACAAAGGGAAATGTGCAGCAGCCCCGAGGCAACAATCGGTACATTGAGGAATTTATTGCCAGAATGTAAGCGAGTTGAAGAAATTACACATGTGGAAGAAGTCATTGGACAACTAGAGAAATTATCAATTCATTCAAAAGCAAAAAAGGCCACGGAACTGATCATACAAGCGAATGAAAAAGTAATTATTTTTACTGAGTATCGGATGACACAGTTGTATCTAAGTGATTATCTGTATGCGAATGGCATATCGAATGTCATTTTCAATGGAAAGCTAAGCAAAAGTAGCCGTGAATGGATTAAGCATTTGTTTAAGCAACAAGCACAAGTGCTGATCGCAACAGAATCTGGAGCAGAGGGAATTAACTTGCAATTTTGCCATCACGTCATCAATTACGACCTCCCTTGGAATCCAATGAAATTGGAACAGCGGATTGGACGTGTTCATCGGTTGGGACAAGAACACGACGTACAGATTTATAATCTTGCCGTGAAAGAAACGATTGATGATCATGTGATGAAAGTGCTGCAAGGAAAGATTGAGACATTTGAACAAGTAGTAGGCGAACTAGATGATATTTTGGAAATGAAAGAACGGTCTGTGTGAAGGAGGAGAATTTATGCATTCGACAGAGATCCATACGTACCTTCACAGATTCTTCAAGGAGAATGACTGTGAAATACTTCATGGAAATGAACATTATCTAACCGTGCAACTAACCATCGATATGGATAAAAGAATCATGAACCGCCCTTTTTATTGGAGGTATATAGAGAGCGTCAATGAGATACCGAATCCGGCACAGTTAACGCTAATTACAGATATGCAGCAGTTGCATAATGGGATGAGAGGGGAAGTAATCCACCTTGGGTCACCGCGTCTGCATCAATTATTTCAAGTAACGAAAGAAATGGGACAGTTTGTGAAAATGTATGAGCGTATAGTGGGTACTAACAACCAAGTGGTTCTGACTCCATGGGTTGGTGTAAATTATAAAGTGTCATTCACCAGTCATCAAACGAAGGAGATGTTGTATTCAGTAGGTATCAATTTGATGACGGGGGCAGTCGTCAAAGAGTTCCAGGAAACTATTAGTATGCTGGATTTATCGGACCAATCGTCTGAACAGGTATTTCATTTACCTTATATCATCACACCTGTCCGCGCGCTTGATCGATTAGATGCTGTGATCACACAAGTAATTGAAGGTGAAGATCTAACGTGGGTGGAGGAAGCAGAAAAGAGATGGAGGAAAGACCAGGCGGTACTAGATTATTTCTATGAAGGACAAGAACCTAAACCTGAGTGTTATGAGATGGAGAAGCAGGCAATGGAAGAACGTTTTAAGCCACGGATTTCAGTGGATGTTGTAAATGGTGGCTTATTTTATTTGAAATAGAAATCAAAATAGCGCGCAAGTGAATCTGCTTTCACTTGCGCGCTGTTTTGATTCTGACTGTTTATAGGATAAACTAATAGCAACGAAGAAAAGTGTGGTGAGTTCATTGTTTACAATTATGCTAATCGAAGATGATCAAACATTATTTGAGGAAATAAAAGAACGGTTAACGCAATGGTCTTACTCAGTGGCGGGGATCGGAGATTTTGGAAATGTACTGCAAGAATTCACCGAAATCAAACCTGATCTTGTAATTATAGATATTCAATTACCAAAGTTCGATGGATTCCATTGGTGTCGGATGATTCGAACACATTCGAATGTCCCAATTATTTTTCTGTCTTCGCGGGATCATCCGACTGACATGGTGATGTCGATGCAACTCGGAGCCGATGATTTCGTTCAAAAGCCGTTTCACTTTGACGTATTGATCGCAAAGATTCAAGCGGTTTTACGCCGTGTGTATAACTATAGTATCGATCAGACTTTGGAAATGAAAACGTGGTGTGAAGCCGCTGTAGATTTTGTCAAAGGTACGCTTACCAATGAGAACGGGACTATTGAGTTGACGAAAAACGAAATTTACATCTTAAAAGTATTAATAGAGAGAAAGAATGAAATTGTATCAAGAGAAGAAATCATCACAAGCCTTTGGGATGATGAACGATTTGTCAGCGATAATACGCTGACGGTCAATGTCAACCGTTTACGTAAACGGATCGCAGAGATCGGTTTGGTAGATGTAATCGAAACAAAAGTGGGGCAAGGGTATATGGCGAAGGAAAAGCAATTATGATACGAATATTTCTAAAAGAACGTGTGAGTTGGGTACTGTTCTTCATCTTCTTGCAACTACTCGTTCTAGCAATGGGTTACTTGGACACGAGTATTCCATTCTTGTCTACTGTCTATATAACATTCATATCCTGTTTGTCTTTCGTTATATTTATTGTTATGCGTTATGGAAAAGAAACGAGATTTTATAAATGCTTAGAAACAGTAGAACCGTCATTTGATCTTACTGCAATACCTGAAGCTACCAGTCCTTTCGAAGCCATTTCTTCGGAAAGAATTTCCGGACAAATACACGTGTTTAAAAAACGATTGGATGAATTGCAAATCAGTTTAGAGCAAGAGAAAGATGACATGTTGAATTGGATACATGAAGTGAAAACACCACTGACAACGCTGCAATTAATGATCGAACGAACGGAAGATCCTGTGCTTCGATCACAGTTGATGTTCGAGTGGCTTCGCATCCATTTGTTACTCGACCAGCAACTACATCAAAAGCGTATCCCATTTATCCAGAATGATTTATATATTGAAAAGGTCGATGTACAAAAGTTGTTATTTCAGGAGATAAAATCGTTAAAGCAATGGTGTATGCAAAAGCGGATTGGTTTTAATGTATCATTGGAAGCAGAAAAAGTATTGACCGATGCAAAATGGCTTGGCTTCATTCTAAGGCAATTGCTGACGAATGCGGTGAAATACAGTGAGGATTCGGACATACGTATCCGGTGTACTAGCAAGGGTGGTATCACCACGTTATCGATCGAAGATTTTGGGCAGGGTATTGCTCTGAGGGACTTATCTCGTATATTCGATAAGGGCTTCACTGGAACAGCAAACCATCAAAATCATGCGGCTACAGGAATGGGGCTGTACTTAGCAAAACAAGTAGCAGAATCTCTCTTGATTACGATTAAAGTAGAGTCAACAGTAGGAAAAGGTACGCGGTTCTCTTTGATCTTTGCAAAAGAAAACGAAATGATACGTATAGCGCGTCTGTAAAAGCATGTGACAGTATCGTCACATGCTTTTTCTAATTGTCATATCAAAGACAGGAGAAAAATTTGAACATTGATTAAGATAGAATACACAAGGAGTGATGGATATGGTAATTTTACAAGCAACGAAAATCTATAAAATATATGGCAATAAATTTAATAAACAGGAAGTGTTACGCGCGTTGGACCTTGAAGTACAAAAAGGTGAATTCGTCAGCATCATGGGGGCATCGGGATCGGGCAAAACAACTCTCCTGAACGTCCTTTCATCCATTGATCGCGTTAGCCAGGGAACGATCAGCATAGAAGGGCAGAACCTCAACGATATGAAAGAAAAGCAAATGGCGGAATTCCGAAAACGTCATTTGGGCTTCATCTTTCAGGACTATAACTTACTCGATACGTTAACAGTAAAAGAAAACATACTGCTTCCACTATCGGTGCAGAAAGTATCAAGAAAACTAGCCAATGAAAAATTTCTTGCAGTGGCGGAGGAATTGGGTATTTCCGAAATTGCTACTAAATATCCAAATGAAATTTCAGGTGGTCAAAAGCAAAGAACGTCTGCCGCACGAGCATTTATCCATGATCCAAGCATCATTTTTGCGGATGAACCAACTGGTGCTCTTGATTCAAGAGCGGCATCCGATTTGTTGAACAAACTAAGTGATCTCAATATGAAGAGAAATGCTTCTATCGTCATGGTTACTCATGATCCTCTCGCCGCAAGTTTTAGTGAGCGTGTAGTGTTCATCAAAGATGGACAAATCTACACGCAACTGAATAAAGGAGACCAAACGCGTAACGAATTTTTTAATGACATCATCAAAACGCAAGGTGTGTTGGGTGGTGTGCAACATGACGCTTAATCAGCTGATTTTCCGCAATATCAAGAAAAACCTTAAACATTATTATGTGTATATCTTTGCTTTGGTTTTTAGCGTGGGCTTGTACTTTTCATTTGTAACTCTGCAATTTGATCCAGCATTGGACGATGCAACAGGAGGAGTGAAAGGTGCTGCAGCTATTAAAACAGGTTCAGTTTTTCTAATTGTTATCGTGTCTGTATTCTTGCTATATGCTAACAATCTATTCATTAAACGACGCAGTAAGGAGATTGGATTATTCCAATTGATCGGGATGACGAAAGGAACCGTTTTCCGTATTTTAAGTGTAGAGAATTTCGTGTTATATATCGGCTCTCTCGTTATAGGGATACTCTTAGGATTTTCCATGTCACGATTACTCATGCTCATTCTATTTAAGGTCACTGGTGTAACGGATGTTGCAACTTTACGTTTCTCTTCAGCAGCATTACTTCAAACGCTGATCGTATTTGCAGTAATCTTTGTATTGATTTTGATCATGAATGCGCTATTCATTAAACGACAAAGTATATTATCTTTGTTCCGTGTAACCACCGTAACGCAACAGCGGGTCAAAAAGATGACAGTATTCCAGGCGGTTGTCGGTGTGTTCGGTATTCTACTCATTGTATTCGGCTATTATTTATCATCTCGATTATTCAGTAGTGTGTTCCTAGGCGAACAGCTATTTCTGGTGATGATCATCATACTAGCTTCTGTCGTCATGGGAACGTATTTGTTCTATAAAGGCTCCGTTAGCTTTATCTTTAACCTGATTCGTAAACGTAAAGGAGGATATCTGAACGTTAACGATGTGCTGTCTCTCTCTTCAATTATGTTTCGAATGAAATCGAATTCTCTTCTATTAATGATTATTACATCGGTATCTGCGCTATCCATTGCATTACTTTCTTTAAGTTATATTTCGTATTACTCAGTAGAGAAGTCAGTAGAGCGAACTATTCCGGCCGACTTTACTATTCCTGATACTACGCGTGCAATGGAATTTACACAGGCGCTTGAAAGTGAAAGCATTGCCTATACAGAGACAGCTATCGATCTATTGAATACACCTGTTGATTTATCGAGAGTACTATCTATTGCCGGTGGGGATAGTCAAGATATAAGTTATACCGATACAGAAATGATCGTTATTAGTGATAAAGGATTACCGGAGATAGACGTAGCAGAAAAGGAAGTGCTCTTCGTCAACTCTGATAATTTAACGGAAAACTTCATGAAATTCAAAGAAGATCAGCAAGTCGTTTTCCAAGGCAAAGAGCATGAGTATGATCTAACACTGGAAGGGACAGAAAGGGTAGTTGTTTTGCCCATACGTGTAACCTATGGTTTTGTAGTCGCGGTAGTGGATGATCAAGTGTTCCAGCAGATGAATGTAGATATAGATCCTTCCGTAGAATCCGAATTTACGGAATATCATGGAGTGGATATCGAGAATGAGAATGATCTAGAAAAAGCGAATGATATATTTAATGTGTTGGGAATAAACGACTGGGCAGGACATGAATCGAAGTTTGAGGAAAGAACGAAACAAATGCAAGGTGCAGGCATGATCATGTTCATCGTGGGATTCCTCGGCCTCGCTTTCCTTGTCACTTCTGGCTGTATCTTATACTTTAAACAAATGGACGAAAGTGAAGATGAAAAATCGAACTACACTATTCTTCGTAAACTGGGCTATACACAAACAGATTTGCTAAAAGGGGTTCAACGAAAGCAGTTATTTAATTTCGGTATTCCGTTAGTCGTCGGTCTCTTCCACAGCTATTTCGCGGTGAAATCCGGCTGGTTCTTATTCGGTACTGAAATGCTGGCGCCCACGATTATTGTGATGTTCATATACACAGCGCTTTATTCTATATTTGGCTTGCTTTCCGTATTGAATTATAAGCGTGTGATTAAAGATTCTTTATAACATAGTAACACCCCTGACACATTAAGGTCAGGGGTGTTTTATTACGAATTAGTTACTACCTACTAATTCAGCAACTACGATTTGATATGCTTTATCTAAATTAGCTAGTTGTTTGCTTTTTTCTGCAGAGTCATTTGAAGTGTCTTCAGCAATTTGTTTCTTTACATTTTCCACTAGTATAGGAAGGGGAGTAGAGTGAGTGCTCACTCGATCCGACATCAATGTGTCCTTTAATAAGTTTGTAAAATCATCAATTGTTTGATTGTGCATAATTCATTCTCCTCATCGTGTTTGTATGGATTCGTTGACATAAAAAACATCCTTCCGGTAAATACCTGGAAGAATGTTAAGTGGGAAGCCGTGACGAATTAAACGGTTCGGCAGGAAATACACATATGCTGGATCGATAGAAACTATATCGAAGCCACCTAATGAATGTCCTGATTCCGTTTTTTCGTACGTCGGCTTGTGTGTAATTTTTCATAAGCCGCACTTGACACCTCCTATCCGCGTAGGGTATTGGTGTGTACTGATCTAGGCAGGTCTCCTGGCTCGTCTTCAACGTATAATTCACCTTCCCATTTCCCTCACGGTGAAACAGTGGTAACGAATTATACTCCAACTCACAGTTGCGGGACAGCATCGGCTTTTCACCGATTTCCCTTTTAAGCGTTTAAGAAAAATAAACGCACCTATCTCTAACACGATATTCAGTTGCTCTTTCAGTATAGCACTCTTATTGATGAAAGGAACAAAAATAGTGCAACATTCTCTACTACAACACGTACTCACACTAATTCTATGGAACGCGCTGCTTAGAACAATGATTTATGTTTCTGTACTGTTCTATAGACCAACGCCTAGCCGATTAACGAATGTCGAGTAGCGTTCCTTTGATATAAATACACGCCAATAAATACGACAAGCTCAGAAGCGGGAATGGATAACCAAATACCATTCAATCCGAAGATGCGTGGCAAGATCATCAAGAAAATCAACATGACGATGATTTCACGTGAAGCGGTGATCCAAGTGGCCATCCGTACATTGCCGACAGATTGATAATAAGTCATCATGACAAAATTCGTACCTGTGAACAAATAGGCAAAGAAGAATAGATTAATTCCAGTAGTAGCCAAATCCCTGACGGCTTGTGTGAAGTCTCCGAAAATAGACACGATAGGGCCTGCTGCAAACTGTCCGACAAGGAAGAACACAGCACCCGCGATGACCACTGTGAGAGTGGCCTTTTTAACGGTTTCCTTCATCCTTATACGGTTACCAGAGCCTTGATAATAACTGATCAGCGGCTGAATGGCACCACCCATCCCGAGGAATAGCATAAGCATGACACTGTGCACATAGTTTAAAATAGAGAATGCCGCAACACCTTCTGTACCGGCCATCCGTTCGAACGCAATATTATGTGTAATGGTAAAGAAGGAAATTCCCAACTCGGAAAGGAAGCTCGGAAATCCGATGAAAAGAATGGCTAGGAACAGCTTTTTATTGAACTTTAAGCGAATCAATTTTAAGTTATTGTTTTTCTTAAAGAAGTGGGCGAGTAGTACTAACATGCCCATAAAGGATGCAATAATTGTAGCGGTTGCAGCACCGGCAACACCGTAATCCAAAATGAATAAGAACACATAATTCAAGATGATGTTGACGACCGACGTCACAATTAACCCAGCCATCGAAAGGTTCGGTGCACCATCGTTACGTACGAAAATACTAAATGTGTTTTCTATAGTAAAGATAAAGCCAAACAGTAATATCACAAATAAATATTGCGATACATATGGAAATGTAGTGGTATTCGCTCCAAGTGCGTATGCTAGCGAATCCCTAAAAATAAAGGCGGTTAAGCCTAATATAATGGTGAATAAGAAAATGGAAATGATTGCATGTGTGAAAATCGAACGAGCTTTAAGCACATCTTTAGCACCCATTGCCATCGAGTATTTTGTGGCGGCACCTATACCAATCCATAAGGAAATAGCAAAAAATATGGTATAAACGGGAGCCGAAATTCCGACTCCCGCCAATGCTTCTGCACCCAATCGATTACCGACCATGATACCATCCGCCACAATATTGATTGCCATCAGCAACATACCGACAGTTGACGGTATTAAATAACGTAAAAAGATACGTCCTACTGGCTCAGTATCCAATTTATTGAACTTGGGTGAAGAAGAACTCATTGCACAGGGCTCCTTTGAAGATCAAGTTCCATGATGAGACAAGGGAATTCACCTACATCATCAATTTTACCATTTAACTTAAAACCGAATTTTTCATATAAATGCTGTGCGGCTTTATTACTTGGATAAATACTTAAATATATCTTGTTGCATTGATACTTTTCTTCCATTCTCGTAAGTAGAAGTTTAAGAAATCTGCTAGCATAACCTTTGCCTTGGTGATGCTGATCTATCATAAAGCGATCAAGCCATACGTTGCCATCTGCTTCACGTCCATGCATAGCATAGCCGACTAATTCCTCTCCATCATATAATCCAATGGACTTCCATTCTGGTTCGAATTGAGATTGTGCTAGTGAAAATGAATTGCTTTCAATAAAGTTCTTTTGGTTTTCGTGTACGGATAAATAGGCAACATCCTGCCAATTTTCATTCGTTACCTCACATGCGTGGAGGCTCATAATTCCATCTCGCTTTCATTTTTTTGTAAAACAGTAAAACTTCTTTTGTTTTATTAGTTTATTTAGTCATCACTTTTCTTAATAAATCCGAACAACAGGATATCAACAATGGAATCCAATGCTTCGGTTACCGTCATACGATTTTCGTAGAAAAACTTTCGATCAAGTGTAGAGTTGGTTGCATCTATAATCAACTTCATAAGTAACTCTACGTTTTGATCTGCAATGATCCCTTCATGAATTCCTTGTTCAATTAATTCACGAAGTTCATCCCATTCATGAAGTGCAGCGTGTACTCGCTCCCATTGTTGGGGATGTGTTTTTCTCATTTGATCAAGTATTTGCCAGTTATAAAAGTCATTGTATTTCGGTATGACCGTAATGACTTTCTTAATCTTATCGACAAGATGTAGTTCATCGTCTTTCATAATGATATCGGTTTTTTCGTCGAACTCCTGTAATGTCGAGTCGATCATCGCATCTAAAATTTCCGTTTTCGAAGAAAAGTGTTCGTATAATGTCCGTTTGCTGATACCTAGTCTTTTGGCTAGATCATCCATCGTAAACTTCATACTTTTTTCATGAACTTCTTCGAGGAAAGCTTTCATAATACGTGCTTTCATTTATCGTACCCCTATCCGTATATACCGAATGAAAACTAAAAAAACATATACAGTTTTCATCGTTCTTATCTAGTATAAGTACTTTTAATATAAAAAGCAAAGACCGCTGCTTAAAAACAATATTATTTAATTAGATAGGCTTATAAACTCCTTATACAGGGTAGTTTTACTGTACACGTACGAGAGAGGGTGGGGGTTGTATGGGAGAAGGGAAATTGGTTGTAGCCGTTGCGGGTGCTAGTGGATATATAGGCAATAATCTATTGAAAAAGCTAAAAGGAAAAGCAAAAGTTATTGGTCTGTCACGAAATGGAGATCGGCGGGAGAATACGGAAGACGTTGAGTGGCGGTCTTGTGATCTGTTTTCTATGAAAGATGCTGAGAAGAGCTTGGCTGGTGCGGACATTGCGGTGTATCTCGTTCATTCTATGCTAAAATCAGCGAAATTATCTCAAGGTGCCTTTGAAGATATGGATGTCATTTTAGCGGATAACTTTGCGCAGGCAGCTAAAAAACAAGGAATTAAACAAATTGTCTATTTGGGCGGAATTAGCCCCGATGAAGATGAATAAGATTTATCTCGCCATTTGAAAAGCCGTTTAGAAGTAGAACGGATTTTACGCTCATATAACGTTCCTGTTACCGCATTACGTGCAGGGCTAATTGTCGGTCCAAAAGGTTCTTCTTTCCCAATTTTATCGAAGCTAGTTAGAAGACTTCCAGTAATGATTTTACCTAAGTGGACACGCTCCAATACACAGCCTGTAGCACTGGATGATGTGATGAAATCATTAAGCTCATTACTATTGGACTTTGAACCCGCGCAACGATCTATCGATATAGGCGGCCCCGAAGTCATGACGTATAAGTCGATGATGGTGAAGACTGCTGAAGTAGCGGGAACGCGATCAAAAATGTTAGATGTGCCATTCTTCTCCTTAAGTCTGTCGAGGCTCTGGTTACGTTTAGTTACACAAACACCAAAAGAGATTGTGTATCCGTTAGTGGAGAGTTTGAAACATCCAATGGTCGTCCATTCCGAGCGTTACATGGAAGGGATTAGTGATGGAGAAATCCCGTTCATTCAAGCTGCAAGAGAAGCACTGGAGGCGGAATTGAAAGAAAAAGAAGTGTCAAAGAAGAAGCCAACAATGGGGCCGCTTAAGCAAGATGTTCGTTCAGTGCAAAGAATTGAATTACCTTATAACTGGACTGCGGATGAAACTGCACGTTATTACGTAAAATGGCTTTCTACGTTCTTGAATCCTTGGGTGAAAACCGACGTAAACGACCAGTTAAATTGCCGAATCGGTTTCCTCGGTAATCGGACATTGCTCGAGTTAAGTTATTCTGCAGATCGTAGTACAAAAGATCGCTCACTTTACTATATAACGGGCGGTTTATTGATGGATCCTGATTCCAATGAACGCGGCAGAATGGAGTTTAGAAAGATTCCAGGATCGAATGAAGTAATCATTGCGATTCATGACTACTTACCGTCTATACCATGGTTTGTCTATTACGTCACACAAGCCAATATACACACGTTTGTCATGTCTTGTTTCCGCCAGCATATGTATAAGTTGAGTGCTATTGAACGTGATCGATTAGGCATTGTTGTTTCTAATGTGCGATAAAGAAAAGCTCGGATCGGCAGTATTACACTGCCGATCCGAGCTTTTCTTTATCGTCTGGGATGGATGAGCCTTGCTATATACATTCAGATGGTTATTACGTAAGTCTTCGACGGTAAGAGGTTTATGCAACAATCCCGTCAATTTATGAAATATACCAATTTTTATATACTGCGTAAACTATGGAAAGCGTAGAACAAAAGCAACGGCATCTTTCGGACTGCCTGGCTCATTATGCGTTTAATGTTTCTTGCTTGGCTTCTGCAAGCTGGCCGCCTTCTTTTAAATACTTCTCTACGCCTTCAGCTGCACGATATGCCAATGCACCGATTGTTGAAGTGGGGTGATGTCCTCCGAATTGAGGGAATGCTGAACCGCCCACTACGAATAAGTTATCCATTTCCCACATTTGAAGGTAGTTATTCACTGCGGATGTTTCAGGGTCGGCCCCCATAATAATTCCGCCCGCATAGTGACCACCCGAATATATATGATCGAACTCTTCAGGCACTTCATCTTCATCGACGATATCAGCGCCCATTTCTTTCATGATTTCACTACACTTTTCAATTCCAAATTTGGCCATGTTCCGATCATGATCTGTGTAACGATTCGTAATACGTAATAGGGGATCTCCGTATTCATCTTTGTATGTTGGATCTAGATCCACGTAATTATGCCACCATGACATAACAGCAGGAGTATACCATGCTATTAGCGAGCGATTCGCATAATGGATCGATTTTTTCTTGAACTCAGGTCCCCATTTCGGCGTGCCACTTGGGACGTGGTTTGATGCAATAGCCCCATCGCCATATTGACGTAATTCGATACCGCCACCATTGATGAAATCTACATTAGAGTGGTCAAAGTTATCACCGGCAAAGTCACTCAAAGTACCACCAAGCGCACCTGCACCCATGTAGAGGTTGAACTTCTTCTTTTCAAAGAATCCTCTTGCCCCAAGGAATGTGATATTGAATTGCCCATTAAAGTTACGTCCAATGGTTCCTTTGCGTGTTGTTGGATCATATGGTATCCCAATTTTTGACAGCATCAACAAGCGATTGTTGGTGAATGAAAATGCCCCTAATACAACAACGTCTGCTGGTTGTTCATATTCAATACCTGTCCGTGTATCAGTAAACATTACACCGGTTGCTTTACCGTCTTTATGCAGTACACGACGCACTAAAGAATTGGTACGAATTTCGCAGTTTCCAGATTTGCGCGCAGTCGGAATAACTGTAGCCAATGGATCCGATTTAGCCGTGAAATCACAGCCATACATCGTACAATAAGAGCAGAACATACAAGCATTTAATTTTTCACCGTCCGGATTGGTGTAGGCTTGTGATAAGTTACCGGAAGCGACTTGGAATGGATGATAACCCATTCTCTCCGTTGTTTCTTTAAACAGTTTCACGGCAGGTGATGCTAGCATAGGAGGGTTAGGGTAATCATTTGAACGCTTGTCGCCAAGCGGATCAGGCTCACCTGAAATTCCGGCAGTTTTCTCCCATTTATCGTAATAAGGCTCCATCTCATCATACGTAATACCCCAGTCTTGGATCGTCATGCCCTCAGGAATTTTTTCCTTGCCATACCGTTCAATGGTCTTGGAACGTAATTCAAAGTCGATAGCTCTCCAGCGATATGTAGCACCTGCCCAGTGCACACTACCCCCACCTAAATCAGTCCCAGCCATCATTTCTGCTCTTGTGCGGACTGGAAGAGCGGTGTCTTCCAGTTTCACCCGTGATGTAATCGTTTCAGGTGATAGATTTTGCATCATCTCGTAACGATCTGTATAACGTAATTCATCTTTAACACCTATATAATCTTGTCGGTCCTGCTTTTTACCCCGTTCCAGCGTTACTACCTGATAGCCAGCTTTCGCTAGCTCGGCAGAAACTACACCACCTGCCCAACCACTTCCTACTACGACTACATCTACTTTTTTTAGTTTTTTCGCCATATGAGTTCCTCCTGTTATCAGTGTCCTTGGTAATTCCGTAAGCTTTCAGGTTTCATTACGATGAAGTCCTCTTTTTCGATATCTGCTGTATAGCTCATACGTGGACCAGGGAACTCCTTCATCCTCCAGCCTTCCATATTGCGGTTCCCACCATAGACCGGATCAGCATACGCACCTTCAATAGTTGTTTGTAATAGTAGATTAAAGAACGTTGTCGAAGCGACACCGTTCATCTTCGCTTTTCCATCGTCGAACATCTGCAAAATTTCATCTTGTTGCTCCGGCTCTAGCTTAGGGAAATTTGTTTCGAATTTCTCTTGTGCCGTTTTTTCTAATGCATGTACACCTTCTAGGAAGATATCTCCTCTTGTCATAGGAGTTTGATATCTGACGGCTGGTGTAGGTACTTGCGTATCGGCGTTTGGACCTGTGTCTTGGTTCATGTCTGCTTGGTTTTCATATGCATCTACGGCACCTGTCTGTAAAAACGGCCCTTTCATATATTCTTTTCCGTTCATACCCCATTCGCCGGCAAGTTGTCGATCGATAAAGTAAGGTACACCTAATTCGATAGCACCGGGGCCTAAATCGTCTTTCGGAAATATCCTTTCAGTAGCAGCGGATAGGATAAGAAAGTCCTCGCCATTACTGAAAAAAGTCCGAGCTTCGAGTAAATGGCCAACTTCTTTCCCTGAGTCTGTAGGTTCGCCTGGTTTTTGGAGCTGATTAGTCAATAAGCCACCGAATAATGATCCGCCAACTAAACCTCCAGCCAATAAGCCGGTATTCTTCATGAAATTTCTACGACTGATCCCTTTTTGTGTATCCTCAGGTTGTCTAGGTTCTGTCACTTTGTTCTCCTCCTTGTACATACGACTTTCAAATTTTACCAATGCACTACTACGTATCATATTGTGTTGAATGTGTAGAGTTTATACATAATAAAGAGTTTTTGTAGATTGAAATAATGTAGTTTATTAAATAATTGAATATTCCGAATAAACATTGTGGAATAAAAAGCCCCTGAAATTACTTAAGCGATTTCAGGGGCTTCACGTTTTTACTATTGATTTATTTTAATTAGTTTTTCTCTTCAGCATCTTGTTCCATATCTACTTCTGGCTCATCTACATCTACGTCGTCGTTTGTAGTATCATCTGCTGGCTCATCCACATCTACGTCGTCGTTAGTAGTATCATCTGCTGGTTCATTCACATCTACATCTTCATTTGGAGTAACATCTGCTGGTTGATCTACTTCAACATCGTCATTCTCATCGATAACTGGATCATCGTCTCCACAAGCGCTTAGGACACCAACAGAAAGAATTGCAGCTGCTCCCACTTTTAATAAATTATTTTTCTTTAGCTTATTTAAATCCATTATAAATATCCTCCTCTAGATGTTTGATAATCGTTCATATACTAATAATATCCCTATTTATATTTTGTAAACATATAAAACTAGAAGTGATTCTTTAGTACTGATAACAAAATTAGCGAGAGAGATAGCAAACAGTTGTAAAGGTACATAAACTATAAGAAAACTATATAACAAGAGGAGAAAACTGAAGAATGGTGTTGAAAGTGCTATGATGGATATAGACATGCCTAACTCACATAGTGATGGACTAGATCTGTTACTCAAATGGGCTTATTTATAAAGGAGAGAATATTTCATGAAAAAAGAAGAACAACAAAATTTGTTCAAAGAAATTATGGGGAATTATCCAACTGGTGTAACAGTCGTTACTGCAGTAACTGAAGATGGCACACCAGTTGGACTGACAGTAAACTCGTTCGCCTCTGTATCCTTGGATCCAATGCTTCTTTTATGGTCTATTGATCATAGAGTTTCTTCTATTAAAGCATTCACGGAAGGCGGTAAATTTGCTGTACACGTACTTGCAGGAGATCAAAAAGAGCTTTGTAATACATTCGCGAGCCGTGTAGAAGATCGTTTCTCTACATGTGAATGGGAAATGTCGGATAATGGCGTACCAATTATTGAAGATGCATTTGGTGTGTTTGAGTGTAAGACGTTCCAAACGATTGAAGCAGGAGATCACACGATCATTATTGGTGAAGTAGTAGATCTGCAAGTGGAGAAAAATAAAGATCCTATGTTGTATCACCGTAGAGTGTTTGGGTCTGTGCCACCTGTTTTCTACCAACAAGATGACAAAGCGTAAATTTGAAGCATATAGGCCTATATATAAAGCCGTCTCCTTAACGAGACGGCTTTTCTTTATGTCACCTTTAGAAAAATTACTAGTTTCTATAGCTACACGCTCTTGCTTACCAGCAGCGCTAGCGTAGTCCATTTCTCTTTGCGTATAACTGTTATGTTGTTTTATTAACCTGAAATAAAAACAGGACTTCTGTTCAGAAGTCCTGTTTTTAAGAGTAACTCATTATTACCCTAATTTATCATCCGCTGTAATATCATTTGGTTCGCGTACTAAGTAATATTTACCTTTAGTATATATAGCGATTACTACTGTCAATATCGCGGCTAGTATGGAAGCGACAAATGCGGCTGTGGATTGTAGGAATACGCCCAGATAACCAGATGCCGCGATGGCACCAAATGCACTGGCTATCAGTAACGAAGCCACACCGACAGGATTCCATTTATACAAATATTCTTGTCTTGAAACGTAATAAGTTGGCCCTATCTTCAGCCACTTTTTGACAACCAATGCATCCGTCACAAGAATGGCAGCCCACGAAAATAGAAACACACCTTGGAATGTCATGACAGTATCTAGATGATCCACAATTCCACCGAGCATCAGTAAGATCGCACTTGTAGCTGAGATTACTACCCAGAACCTGCGGCCAGGCGTGAATCGGAACACATTCTCAAAGAAATTCGAAAGCGATAGGGAACTACTGTAAATATTGGTTACGTTAATTCGTAACTGCGTCAGCATTGTAAACAATGCGCCACCGATTCCCAGCAATAGGACGATGTATACGCCTGGATCTTTTTCCAAGAATCGAACACCGAACCAAATACCAAGTCCGCCCATTACTCCATAACAGAAAATCTGAGGAATGAAACCGATTGCAATTGAACCGAACTTTCGATCAGATGGTTTTAGGAAACGAGCATAGTCTGAAGCGAGTAGAGCGGTCAGTCCCATAATTCCATTATGCATCCCGATACAGAACAATAATGCCGTTCCTCCAAACTGAACACCTTCGGGCATATAAGAGAAGACAGATCCTGTATAAACAGCCGGTTTAATGAACGATACGACAATGGCTGCAACTAGGAATATCATAAATACTGGCATGGACCATTTTTGAAGTTTGTCCAGCTGCTCGATTCCGAACCAGTTAAGTGGAATAACAAGTGTTCCGAAAATAACAATCAGAATCCACTTAGGAAAGTCAGGCGTAAAATAGTGAACTGCAGATACGAGAATTAACCCTTCAAACGCGCAATACATAATGAAGTTTGAGGCGTATATTAATGAAGTTAGCGATGAGCCAATATAGCCAAATCCGCCACTCCGTGATAAAAGGTTAACGTTCATGCCTGATTTTGCGGATAAGTACGCAATTACGGTACCAAGCAAACCAGCTACTATGATGGCGTAAATAGCCGATACGATAGCGTTTGGTGCACCGAATTGCAAAGCCATGACGCTACCCATTTGGAAATAAAAGATGGCAGTTGCGATTCCGAATGTGATATTCGTAATGCTCAGCCAACTTTTATTACGGTCTTCTAAAGGTACACGATCTAAGGAGTAATCCTTTTCTATTTCATCATCTTCCATAGTACTCAGTACTTTTTCTTCTGTTGTCATACACATCAGCTCCTTGTAGTAAGTAGTCAACCCCTTCTGCCAGCTTAGCTAGCACGTTCTTAATCATATAGGATGGTGAAATTGGCTCGTCCTTTGAATTGACACCTTATCAGTTTAACAAAAACATAATGAAAAAATCAAGTTTATGATGACTTGGTGATAGTAACAGAGTAAGTGCATGATTTTCTAAATGATTATAGTCTTTCTAGGAAAAAAACAAAAACAAGTCATCCCTAATAATGTAATTTATTTAGTGAAAATAGTAATAATAATACTATATTGTAGTTGTTCGTATGATGTTAATCTGGTAATTTATTACTCGGCTTTATTAGCACCACGTCGCTTGGCGGATTCATTGTACGCGGCGGAACGAAAGTGTAATACGGGGTCATCACTGCATTCTATACCTTTTATAGTAACTGTTGGATCAAATACAATGGACTCTGCGTTATCTGTACGAAGTGAGTGCAATGTAAGGATTCCTGCTTCAATTAACTTTCGATCATCAGGCCAGGCGATGGTAGGATCAGCCGTTGCATCCCCTCGTTCAGCTAATTGCATAAGTAAGCGAAAACGTACAGGATGTCCTTGTTGCACTTTATGAATGAGTTCATTTTCCATAGAATTGCTAGTAGCATCATCATTTTGCGTAAGAGGTTGCCATTCAAATCGAACAGCTTGCCTCTCTAGATCAGCGTTCTTCAAAAAATAAGCATGAATAGAATAGTAATGAAGAGACTCAAAATTACGAAACGGTTTCAGTTCTTTCAAAATGGTACCAAATGTCTTGTACTCTGTATTATGCATAAGCGCATCTATTCGTTGTGACCATGTACTGTTTGAGTCGAATGCCTGTATCAGACGAATAAAGGCTTCTGGAGTTTTACTGATGAATATCGGTACATTGACCATTGTCAAATTTGTGTATGTATTATTAGGTAATTGAAAGCGCACGGCCATACCTTTAACTGGGCTCAACCGTTCATTTGGATTTGGGTTTGTAGAACTGTGAGAAAACCGTACAACAGCAGGAACTTCCGTTTTCTGTAGATGAGCGGCAGTTGTCCATGGAACAGCCGCCCCGGATGGTTGGAAAATTGCATCAAATGCGACTCCGGTCGAATGCGCACGTCGTAAATTGTTTTCTGTATGGAACGTTGATTCAATTGAATCAATTGCTTCGATAGCCGTTATTGGATTCTGATTGTTCATTTGATTTCACTCCTTTACTTACCAACATACCCTTCATGAAATGGAATTAACCGTTTAGAAAGTAGCAAAACAGGGAACCATTAAAAGTAATAACGTCTATTGGGAGGAATGTTTTTATGAAACGTTTAGTAATAACAGGAGCATCAGTCATAGCGCTAGCATTGGCAGGATGTGGAACGAATGCGACAGATGATAAAACAAAAGAAAATTCTAATGCAGTTAATCCACCGGCGGAGCAACCGCTAGAGCCGGCTACTGATGGTACGAATCAAAATACTGATGAAGCTGTACCGGATACTACTACAGATTCCTCGACTGACTCTACGACAGGAGATATGCAAGCTGAAATGGATAAGCTTTCATTTAAAGAAATCGAATTAGATGTTTCATACGGGAAAGACAAAGAGTATGAAGCGGAAATTGAACAAGATCAAAATGAACCAATTAAAGCCAAAGTAGAAGATGAACTAAATGAAATCTATTTGAAAGGTCAGGAAGCATTTGATGATGTCTATTCAAAAGTGGAAAATCTAGATGTGACAAAAGACAGTTCACAACAAGAAGCAATTGATCGCATACTAAAAGCTTTTAATCTTCAAGCGGATTATGAAAAATTCGAAGTGGAAATCAAATTCAATGACGGTAGTAAGCTTGAGGTAGAAGATCGTAAATAATTACGACATAGCAAAGATGGAAGATGGAAAGACTCAGTATCCTTGGAATAAACTATATCAGTAAACTAAAAATCTCGGCATTTCCTTTAAAGGAAGTGCCGAGATTTTTTACAGATAGTATAAAACAAGCGCAACCAACATTAAAATGAAGGTTGGCATCCCTGCAAGAAACACCCAAGCGGGGCTCGCCGACAGTACTTCGGATGGTGCACGCATTGATTCGATTGCCTCTCTTTGACCTTTTCTAGCAAATACTTTGCGCGAACTCTTCATAAAAAAGTCAAAAAAGCCAGTTCGGACTACAAACACAACCCCACCAATAAATAGCAGGAACCCACTAACGAAAAAGGAAGCATTAATATAGCCGAGTAGTGAGATTTTACCGTATACTGAATAGACAGAAATAACAATTATCAATTGAGATATGAGAAATACAATAATATTACGTTTCATAGAAATCCTTCTTTTCATATATAAAGTTTGGAACTACTGTCTATCATACAATATACGAGTCAGAATGTGTAGAATCTTCTATAATAGTTTAAAATTAAGATAATAATATTGTTAGCGTTTACATTTATAAGTTTTTCTTGTATAATTAAAAAGCTAGTACTTCAAAAACACCAAAGGGGAGGTCAACAATTTGAAGAACAATAAGTGGCTTTTATTGATGGCACTAACATTAGTGCTAAGTATGTTCTTAGCTGCATGTGGCGGTTCGAAAGACGAAGAAAAGCCAGCAGACGGGGACGACAAGGACAAGGATGCGGCAACTGAAGAACCAGAAGAAAAACAGCATGCCAAAGACGAAGAAGGGGAGCCAGATGCTGAGCAAGTACTATACTTAGCTGAATCTGCAGCTATTCCATCTGTTGACTCATCAATCGTAGAAGATCAGGTAGGCTTCAACGTATTAAACAACATCAACGAAGGTTTATATCGTTTAAACCAAGAAAATATTGCAGAACCTGCAATGGCTGCTGAAGAAGCAGAAGTTAGTGAAGATGGATTGACTTATACATTCAAACTTCGCGACGCTATGTGGGCTGATGAAACACCTGTAACAGCAGATGATTTCGTATATGCATGGCAGCGTGCAATTGACCCAGCGACGGGTTCACCTTACGGACCATTCATGATGTCTGGTGTAGTGAAAAACGCGACAGCAATCTCTGAAGAAAAAATGAAAGTTTCTGAGCTTGGCGTTAAAGCTGTAGATGAAAAGACATTTGAAGTAACACTTGAACGTCCAGTACCTTATTTCTTGTCACTTATGTCATTCGGAACATTCTATCCGCTTAAAGAAGAGTTCGTAACTTCTAAGGCAGATGCATACGCTACAAACTCTGATAGCCTTCTTTCAAATGGACCATTCGTTTTAACTAATTGGGATGGAACGAGCGATAGCTGGACTTATGTTAAGAATGAACATTACTGGGATGCAGAAAACGTAAAACTTAATGAAATTCATGTAAACGTTGTTAAAGATTCTGCGACTGCTGTAAAGCTATATCAAGATGGCAAGTTAGATCGCGCAGGAGTTTCTGGCGACTTAGCTATGCAATATCGTGATGATGAAGAAGCTGTTATTCAGCCAGAAACATCAGTTTTCTACTTTAAGTTTAACCAAGAGCGTGATGGAAAAGAAACGCCACTTGCGAACGAGAACATCCGTAAAGCTATCGCTAAATCATTTGAGAAGGAAGATATGGCTGATGTAGTATTAGCTAACGGTTCATTACCTGCAAACTTCCTAGTACCTACAAACTTTACATTTGATGAAAACGAAAAAGATTTCCGTGAGTTGAGCGGTGACCACTTGGAGTACAACGTGGAAGAAGCACAAGATCACTGGAAAAAAGGTCTTGAAGAACTAGGTGTTGAATCTCTTGATCTTGAAATTCTTGGTGGAGACACTGAGCTTTCTAAGAAAATGGACGAGTACTTTAAGTCCCAATTAGAAGGTAACCTAGAGGGACTTACAATTTCATTAAAAGAAGTACCATTCTCTGTACGTTTGGATTTAGATGGAAACCAGGATTATGATATTCAAGTATCAGGTTGGGGACCAGACTTCCAAGATCCGATTTCATTCTTGGACCTATTCGTAACAGATGGTACGAACAACTTAATGTCTTACTCTAACCCTGAGTACGATAAATTGATTGAAGATTCAAAAGGAGAATTAGCTCTTAAACCTAAAGAGCGTTATGAAGCATTTGCAAAAGCTGAAAAAATTCTACTTGATGAGGATGCTGCAATTGCACCAATTTATCAGCGTGGTTTGATCTTTTTACACAAGCCTCACTTTAAAGGCTTAGTAGATCATCCGTTTGGCGCAGACTATAGCTACAAGTGGGCATATATCTCAGGTAAATAATCGCAATGTTGTAAGGATTCAAGTTTCATAGGGGAGAGTATATGGGATCACTATCCATATACTCTCTTTTTAGTAACAGTGAATAGTTAGAATATTTAATTTCTTGTCGAAAAATGTCACGTGGTTACTTGCATAGCAAGTAAGAAACTTTTTTGGAGGTGTAACGTACCGTGGTTAAGTATATTGGAAAACGCATAGTATATATGTTCATAACGCTGTTTTTAATTGCAACGGCCTCTTTTTTCCTCATGCAAACTTTGCCAGGTTCACCGATCGCTTCTTACAACAAATTGAATGATACACAGAAAGCGATTGTTGAAAAGAAGTATGGAATCGATAAGCCTAAGCCTGTGCAATATGCAATTTATATGAAAAACTTGGCAAAAGGTGATTTGGGAACATCTTTCGTATTTAAAGGCAAGAGTGTCAACGATTTATTGGCTACGAGATTAAAACCTTCTTTAATCTTGGGAGCGCAAGCGATGGTCTTCGGGACTATTGTCGGAATCCTACTAGGTATGCTTGCCGCTTTAAAGCATAATACATTTTGGGATTACGGAAGCACCTTTTTAGCGATACTCGGTATTTCCATTCCATCCTTTGTATTTGCATCATTGCTACAGTATTGGATCGCTTCAGAATGGCATCTATTACCAGTCGGTTTATGGAATGACGGTTGGAAATCTAGTGTCCTGCCATCGCTTGCACTCGCTATGGGGCCGCTTGCGCTATCCGCGCGCTTCATACGGACTGAGATGATAGAAGTATTGAATTCAGATTACATTATTTTGGCTAAAGCAAAAGGTGCCAATGGTTTTGAAATTGCTTTCAAACATGCTTTCCGAAATGCATTAATACCTTTAATCACAGTTCTCGGACCACTCGCAGCTGGTTTGGTAACAGGTTCACTCGTTGTAGAACAAATTTTTGCTATTCCAGGAATAGGTGAGCAATTCGTTTCGTCGATCATGACGAATGACCATGCCACAATCATGGGTACGACATTATTGTTCTCTGCTTTCCTCATTTTGGTTATTTTTATAGTGGATATTTTATACGGAGTTATCGATCCGCGTATCCGTGTGTCTGGAGGTAAAGGATAATGCGCAATGAAATCGAACAAGAAAAATTAACCGCACAAGATTTTGAACGGATTACTATCGACGCGGATCAGGCAGAACGAATAGAGAAGCCAAGTTTAAGTTTCTGGCAAGATGCATGGTTAGGTCTCCGTAAAAATAAAGCGGCTATTGTCAGTATGGTCGTACTTTTATTAGTTATACTCATGGCACTCATCGGTCCACTTTTAAATGGACACGCGGGTGACGCGCAAAACTTACGCCATGCAAACTTACCGCCGAAAATACCTGGTATTGAAGCTACAGGGCTTTTTGATGGAGATGGTAAGCTGGCAGGGAAGACAGTCAATTTATACGAAATGAAAAAAGTGGATGAATATTATTGGTTCGGTACGGATGGACTAGGTCGAGACTTGTTTACAAGACTTTGGGAAGGGACTCGTGTATCGCTATTCATTGCATTCGTAGCTGCAGCCATTGATATGGTTATAGGTGTTGCATACGGAGGGATTTCCGGATACTTTGGTGGACGGACAGATGACATCATGCAACGGGTTGTTGAGATCTTAATCGGTATTCCTACGCTAATTGTCGTTATTTTGATGATTATGATTATGGACCCCGGGATAGCCGCTATCATTGTCGCGATCACCATAACTGGTTGGATCGGGATGTCGCGTATTGTACGTGCTCAGACAATGAAATATAAATCACAGGAATTCGTATTGGCTTCACGCACGCTAGGCGCTAAGGATGGAAAAATCATTACGAAACACTTATTGCCGAACATGCTTGGGATTATCATCATTAATACGATGTTCACGATTCCGAATGCTATTTTCTTTGAAGCGTTCTTAAGCTTTATCGGAATCGGCCTCCAGCCACCAGCTGCTTCACTAGGTACATTGATCAATGACGGATACAAAGTGATGGAGAATCAACCATACGTTCTATTGTTCCCAGCCATTGTCATCAGCGTTCTTATGATTGCATTTAACTTAATAGGTGACGGACTACGCGATGCACTAGATCCTAAAATGAAAGATTAAGAGGAGGAGAGCAAGTTGACAAAAATATTAGAAGTAAAAGACCTCGAGCTTTCCTTCCACACATTTGCAGGTGAAGTGAAAGCGATTCGTGGCGTAAACTTTGATTTGTATAAAGGAGAGACGCTCGCTATTGTAGGCGAGTCGGGATCGGGTAAATCTGTAACGACGAAATCAATCATGCGACTCCTGCCTAAATCAAGTGCTGAATATAAGAATGGTCAAATTCTATTTGAAGGAAAAGATCTAACGAAAATTCCTGAAAAAGATATGCAAAAGATTCGTGGCAAAGATATTTCGATGATCTTCCAGGATCCGATGACTTCGTTAAATCCAACTATGACAATTGGAAGACAAATCATGGAGCCGATCTTGAAACACCAAAAGCTGAATAAATCACAAGCGCGTAAGCAGACGATTGAACTATTGAATTTGGTCGGTATACCGAATGCCGAAAATCGTTACAAGATGTACCCTCACCAATTTTCTGGTGGACAGCGTCAGCGAATCGTTATTGCGATTGCGCTTGCATGTAATCCGAAAGTATTGATTGCGGATGAGCCGACCACAGCACTGGATGTCACGATACAAGCGCAGATTCTCGAACTGATGAAAGACATCCAGAAGAAGACTGATACGTCTATCATATTTATCACGCATGACCTTGGTGTAGTAGCTAACGTTGCCGACCGAGTAGCGGTTATGTATGGTGGCCGAATCGTTGAAATCGGTACAGTAGATGAAATCTTCTATAATCCACAACATCCTTATACATGGGGCTTACTAAGCTCAATGCCATCTATGGATTTAGAAGATCAAAAGCTGTATGCGATTCCAGGTACACCGCCTGATTTATTAAATCCACCAAAGGGGGATGCATTCGCACTCCGGAGTGAGTATGCAATGAAAATCGATATGGAGCGGCAACCGCCTTTCTTCCAAGTGAGCGATACTCATTACGCGGCGACATGGTTATTGCATCCGCAAGCACCACAGGTTGAACCGCCTGCCCTTATTATTGAGCGTATGAAAACATTTAAAGGTAGCCGGTACTATGTTGATCAGACAGGAGGTACTGTGTGATGTCAGACAATTTAATTGAGGTGCGTAACCTTAAACAATATTTTAATGCAGGGAAATCTACTGAAGTCCGTGCGATTGATGATATTAGCTTCACTATTAAGCGCGGAGAAACATTCGGTTTAGTAGGTGAGTCAGGTTGTGGTAAATCGACAACAGGACGTACCATGATCCGATTATATGATGCGACAGCAGGTCAAGTTCTCTACAATGGTGTAGATGTACACGCGCCAAAAAGCAAAAAGGAAAATCATGAATTGAATAGAAAGATGCAAATGATTTTCCAAGACCCTTATGCTTCTTTGAATCCACGTATGAAAGTTTTGGATATTATTGCAGAAGGATTAGATATACATGGTCTAGTAAAAGGCAAAACGGAGCGTAAACAAAGAGTAATTGACTTGCTTGAAACTGTTGGTTTAAACCGTGAGCATGCTGAGCGTTATCCGCATGAGTTCTCAGGTGGTCAGCGTCAGCGTATTGGAATTGCACGTGCATTAGCTGTAGATCCCGAATTTATCATTGCGGATGAGCCGATATCTGCACTGGATGTTTCAATTCAAGCGCAAGTCGTCAACTTGTTGAAAGAACTACAGGAAGAAAAAGGGCTGACGTATTTATTCATCGCTCATGATTTATCGATGGTTAAATACATTTCCGATCGTATAGGCGTGATGTATTTCGGTAAATTGGTGGAGATGGCTCCAGCGGATGAGTTATATCGAAACCCCATGCACGCTTATACAAAATCTTTGCTGTCAGCGATTCCGTTACCTGATCCTATTTATGAACGTTCTCGTGTGCGCCATCCGTATAATCCGAAGGACCATCAATATGGACCAGACGAAAAAGTGGAATTTCGTGAAGTTGCTCCTGAACATTTTGTATTATGTTCAGAGAAAGAACTCGCCGAGATGCAAGCTACACGTGTATAAGATATGATCCTTCTGACTGTATAGTTGTCAGGGGGATTTTCTATTTATCTAATTCAATCCAACAGTTTATCTGATAATATGTACGTTTCATCGAACATTGTGCTAGTATTGAAATAATAAATACCATTTGAATCGATAGGGTGTGTTTGAAATAAAGAAATTAACGGAGACAGTTCAAAGACAATTGATGGAAGCGGTCATCGATGGTAGTAGAGTTGGAGCTCTGGTAACAGATGCTTCGCAAAAGGATAATCCGATAATTTTTGCTAACAAAACATTCGAAACGATGACGGGGTATACTCAAGAAGAAACACTTGGGCGTAATTGTAGATTTCTTCAAGGCAAAGATACAGATCCCACTACAGTATCGAAGATCAGAAAAGCTGTTTCAGAAAGAGTGCCTATCACAGTCGTTTTGAAAAACTATAAAAAAGACGGTACATTATTTTGGAATCGACTTAGTATTCGTCCAATTATAATTGACGAAGTACCCTATTATATTGGTACACAAACTGATGTTTCAGTACAATACAGACAAATAGAAGAGCTACATACGAAAGACCATGAAATAGAACAGCTATTGTTACCTATCATGAGAATTTACGATAATTTGGCGGCCGTGTCATTAATTGGTCAAATGACGGAAGAACGTTTTAATCTATTAATTACAAAATTGAGTGATTATGTTCACTCGAATGAAGTGGATCATGTAATGATTGATATAACAGGTTTATACTGGCAACAAGGGACTTCAATTGATCGGTTGTTGGAAATACAGCAAGTACTGACGCTTATAGGGTGTCAACTTTATATTACAGGCATCTCGCCAGAACTTGCACATAAATTAGCGGCAGCTAAAGATCCTCAGCAAAAATTAAAAACCTTTTCAAGTGTTCAGCAAGCAATTTACTATATTCAGCGATAGAGAAAAGACCTCTACCCTAACGAAAAGTTAGAGTAGAGGTCTTTATCAGATACCGAGTTGTTCTTTTACTTCTTTAATTTGTTCGATATGGCGCAGTTCATGATAGCCTACAAATGGAATCCACTGCGTAAGGCTCATTTCGCCAAAAACAGGGTGCGGATAGGACTTCACTGCTAATTGATCTTCTAGTGCGTTTTCAGCTACATCATGTAAAGTTAAATGAGTAGCAGAGAGCTTGATTTTCAAGTCATGGAGAGTAGAAAATTCTGAAGTCGGTGTCACGAAATTAGGTGCATCTACTTTTTTAGAACGATGAACAGTAAGTTGAATCGGCTTAACTGTAGTGATGCTTTGGCCGTCGTTAGCAAGCTGGGTCTGAATAGTTTTAGCGACACTACCTTCCATTAAGTACAGGTGCTGTAAAATTTGTTTAATGGACCATTTGTCTTCAGCTGGTTTTCGATTAATCACTTCATCTGACAGGTGTTCTACTTGTGCAAAAAGCTCTTTACGTGCTTGATCATTAATTTCCACAGTCCTCACCCCTTTTTATCATAGTATCACTGACTAGACAATTAATCTTTTTTAAAGCTTGAAGAATAGGAGTTCAAATGATGAAGCCAAATCAACCTAAAATCCCTGGTCGTTTAACGCCGGTACAGTTACAAGACTTACTACACGAGGAAGATCCATTCCTGCAAAATGCAAGTATTATCGATTCACGAATAGATGGGCAAACAATAGAACGTGCCCAATTAACAAGTATGCTCATTAAAAATTCCAGTTTTCAAGGAGCTATTCTACCAGATCTATTCGCTACCGATATTCAATTTGAAAACTGTGATTTTTCCAATGCAGACTTGACGGGTATAAGTATTCACCGAGTGAGTTTTCATAATTGCAAAATGCTTGGTGTCAACTTTACAAACGCCCGATTTACGGATGTGTTATTTGAGGAGTGTATTTGCAATCTTTCTGCGTATGTCCATACAAGGTGGGAGAGAGTGCGGTTCGATAATTGCCAAGTGAAGGATGCAGATTTCTTCGATTGTAAACTAAAAAATACATATTTTATGAAGTGCAATCTGGATTCTGCAAGCTTTGATGAGACACCCCTAAAAGGCGTAGAAATTAAAACTTCAAAATTCGAGAGCATGACAGTGTCTATGAAAGATTTGGATGGTTGTGTCGTATCATCGTTACAAGCGATTCAATTCGCTGCCATGTTGGGGTTAGATATTCAAGATGAATAAAGCGATACAATGAGGTACTAAAAATACTTGTGGAAAATAAGATAACGTATACTTATTATCACTAATTACTTTCTTTCTCTTTCAACAGCCTTAAAGTAGGAGTATTAGTGAATGTTCATGAAATAAAATAATGGCTATTAAAGGGGCTATGCTATGTTTATACATCAAGTAACAGAGGATATTTCACTGAAACTAGTAGGACAGAAAGATGCAGAAGAATTATTCACTCTTGTGGATGAATCAAGGGAACACTTGCGTGAGTGGTTACCCTGGGTTGATTCCATGACGGACGCGGAACAGTATGGATCAATCATAAATGCATGGTTACAACAATTCGCTGAAGAAGATGGGTTCCAAGCAGGTATTATGTACAAAGGAAACTTGGCAGGTTTTGCAGGCTTCCATTCAGTTAACTATACAAATAGGCAAACAAGTATTGGCTATTGGCTGGCTCAAGATTATCAGGGAAAAGGAATTATGACTGCGGTAGTGTCCGCGCTGGTCAACTATGCATTTAACGAATATAATCTACACCGCGTAGAAATCCGATGTGCTGCGGAGAATAAAAGAAGTCAGGCAGTTCCTGAGCGATTAGGATTTAAGAAAGAGGGAGTCATACGTGACGGAGAGTTTCTATATGATCATTATCATGATTTAATCGTATACGGTATGCTAGAAGATGAGTGGAAAAAGTGAAAAAACATAATACATTTCATGCAGGGTCCTTCTCAAACGGGACTCTGTTTTTTATAATTTCATTTCGGGTATAGTACAATTAACATGAAGGGATGGATCGTCTTGCTAACTACTACTGAAATGGATAGAGAACTGACGAAGAATAGAAAGTTAGAAACTGCAACATTTGGAATGGGATGTTTTTGGGGGCCTGAAGCACGCTTTGGTAGCTTGCAAGGCGTCATAAGAACACGAGTAGGTTACACAGGTGGGACTACAGTGGCGCCAACCTATAAGACGATAGAAGATCATACTGAAACGGTGGAAATCGATTATGATCCTACAAGTATTTCTTATGAAGAAATACTTCTTCATTTTTGGCGTAATCACTATCCGAATCGTGATCAATACAAAGGGCAACAGTATGTCTCATCATTGCGCTTTCATAACCAACAACAAAAACTGATAATCGATGTAGTAAAAAGTGAAATGGAGAAAGAGCTTGGTGAACCAATTGAAACGGAAATTACCCCTGTAGGTCATTTTACTTTAGCTGAAGACCGCCATCAGAAATATTATTTGAAGCGTTATCCGAATGTCTTGGATAAGTTATATTGGCTATATCCTTCTGAGGAGTCGCTTATCAATTCGACATTTGCGGCAAGATTGAATGGATTTGTCAAAGGTTTTGGCACGCGTGATCAAATTGTGACTGAAATTGAAAGTTGGCCATTACCTGAAAATGCACGTCAGCAACTCATTCGGCAGTTCATGATATTAAAGTGGTGAAATCAGTGAAATACTGGAAGTTTTCTTCTTGTAACTTCATTCGGTGGTTGCTATGATATTCCAATATCAACTTAGTACGAGCGTAGGAGAGAGTACATGAAAAAAGAATCCATCACGTTAGGTCTGCTACTAACCAATTTACTGATCGCATTTTTAGGAATCGGATTAGTCATACCTGTCATGCCAAGATTAATGAATGAATTACATATATCGGGTACGGTGGTTGGTTATATGGTCGCGACTTTTGCGATGGCCCAACTGCTTATTTCACCACTATCAGGAAGATGGGTAGATACCTTTGGTCGAAAAAAGATGATTGTCGTAGGTTTGATCATTTTTAGTTCTTCTGAATTCTTGTTTGGGATTGGACAGACATTGCCCGTACTATTTGCATCCCGGATTTTAGGTGGGATTAGTGCGGCTTTCATTATGCCGGCTGTTACTGCCTTTATTGCAGATATCACCACGATGGAAACTCGTTCAAAGGCATTAGGGTTTATGTCTGCTGCCATATCTACCGGATTTATATTAGGTCCAGGGGTTGGCGGATTTTTAGCGACATATGGTACTCGGGTTCCTTTCTTCTTTGCTGGAGGATTGGCTTTGTTTGCGGCGATCTTTTCCTTTATTGCATTACGTGAACCAGAACGTTATCAAGAAGCGGTAGCGGAGGATGTAACTAAACCTGGGTTGAAGCGGATTTTTGCACGTCATTATTTTATCGTCTTTATTATTATATTGATTTTATCTTTTGGCCTCGCTTCATTTGAATCGATTTTTAGCTTATTCGTTGATCATAAGTTTGGATTCACGCCGAAAGACATTGCAATCATCATTACAGGAGGCGGTCTGGTCGGAGCAGTCGCGCAAGTAGTGTTATTCGACAAGCTTGCGAGAACGATAGGAGAGAAACGTCTGATCTTTTTTTGTTTAATCTTTTCATCCATTTTAGTTTTTCTGACAACGTTCGTGCAAAGTTACTTCTCCGTACTGGCTGTTACAATGATTATTTTTGTAGGGTTTGACTTGATACGACCGGCAGCAACTTCTTATTTGTCGAAAATTGCGGGAAATGAACAAGGATTTGTTGGTGGCATGAACTCGATGTTCACGAGTATCGGAAATGTCTTCGGTCCAATCATCGGTGGAGCGTTATTTGATGTAGATGTCGATTATCCGTTTTATTTCGGAGCATTTGTATTATTACTTGGCGCAGTATTGAATTATCTATGGATTAAACGAACGCCATCTTTCAGGCCTAATATCTAGGGGGAATTGAATTGACGATTATTGGTTTTGTCCGGCATGGTGTGACTGCATGGAATAAAGAAGGACGTGCACAAGGGAGTTCGAATATTCCGTTGGACGAAGAAGGTATAGAGACTGTAAAGAAGCTGGCATTGCGCTTGGCGGATGAGAATTGGGACCTCATATTTACTAGCCCTATGACACGTGCTAGACAGACCGCAGATTTAATTGCCGCTCAATCGGGGATTGAAGTTGTGGAAGACGATCGACTGCGCGAGCGAAGTGGCGGTTTGATCGAAGGAACGACGGAGCAAGAACGACAGCAGAAGTGGGGGCCTCAGTGGAGAGAACTAGATTTGCAGTTCGAGACGGGAGAAAATGTTGTGGCCCGAGGTCTTGAATTTGTGAATGAACAGGTCCAGGAGAATCCTAATCAACGTCTACTCGTCGTAAGTCATGGTAGTTTTATAAAACGGGTGATTGTGGCTTTGATGGAAGATGAAAAATATACAGTCAAGATCGATAACGCTTCATTGACTATAATCAATATAGAAAAGAAAAGTTGCTTGCTGTTAAATGACACACTACACGTAACGGGAGGACTAAATGGAAATCCACTATGAATTAACGGAACAAGATGTGATAGCGTTTAATTTATATCATGTGAAGAATTCTAAAGTCGGTAAAAATTCATTGCAATGGCAGCGGTATATATCGCCGCTAATATTTTTACTGTTTGCATATTTTTTAACTGTTTTTACGGATATGGCGAAAGGTCCGTTATTTGTTACGTTTGGGCTAACTGCGATATTATGGGTAATTTTTTATCCTAAATATTTTTACTTTCATATTACACGACAAGTGAGCAAGATGCTTAAAGGCGGTAAGAATGAAGGGCTTGTTGGAGAACATTTTATGAAGCTGAATAAGACAGGCATAGCAGATCAGACAGCAGTTGGTGAAACAAAGGTACAATGGGCTGGTGTGAAGCAGCTAATAGAAGACCCGGATTATTTCTATATATATACGAGTACGGTGAGTGCATATATTATTCCGAAGCGAGATGTATACTCCGTTGATGGGCTAAAGACTTACGTTCAACAGCGGATTAAAGCGTAAATAAAAAATCAGAGGCTACGGAGCCCCTGATTTTTTATTTTCCTAAGCGACGATATCTCCAAAATGAAATAAGCAGTATAATGCGATAGCCAGCAGAACGCTTCATAGGCAGTCCTTCTTTCTGCAACAAACATATTTATTTTTTACTAGGTTTCATCTCATTTAAGCCAATTCTCATCGCAGCTATCGCGCACGTAACATTTAATATGATTGCGATCGCTAAAAATAACCATTTCAATTTTTCAGGTAAATCGAGAAAAATCGCTAAAAATAAAAATGTAAAGCCGATTACAAGCATGGACAAATACATAGCCAATTTCTTCGACACAAGTAGTCCACCTTTCTTAAGTTCTACCCTCATTGTATCATGAAAAAACAAGGAATTTAAAATGCGTGTTTTTATTTCGTAGTTCTTGGGAATAATAAAGTTATATAAATTAGACGGGAGTGTGGAAAATGACAAAGAGTTATGCAGATACACCTAAAGATGATCATGATAAGAGTTCAGCAAAAGTAGCTAACGATGCAGCAAAAAAAGCTGAAGAACAGGTAGAAGAAATAAAGAAAGATGCAAGGGAACAAGTGAAAAAGAAAAATAAATAAAGTTTAAAAGCGATTATTTCCGCGGAAATAATCGCTTTTTCATCCTATTCATTTATTTTAGCAAATAATGTAACATACGGTCCTTATCATAAAAAAACTGCTTCATAATTTGGTAATGACTTGTTTCTTCCAGCGTCGTTTCTTGCGCACCTTCATCAGAAAACTCGATGATTTTTGCGCCTGGATAAGATAGTAGAAGGGGGGAGTGTGTTGCAATCATGAACTGTGAGCCTTCACCAACTAAATCGTGGATTCTGCTTAACATGGATAGTTGACGCATTGGTGATAAAGCTGCTTCTGGCTCATCCAGTAAGTAAATGCCATTCCCTCTAAAGCGATGAATGAAAGTCGCCCAAAATGATTCGCCATGGGACTGTTCATGTAATGAAGTCCCCCCGTAGCCATCTATAATCCTAGGACTAGGACCTTCTGCACTATCTAACTCTTCAATTGTCGATGCTAAATTGTAGAAAGTTTCAGCACGCAAAAAGAATCCATCGGTCGGTCGGATGACGCCTTTGATGAGCGTAATATATTCATCCAATATGGAATGGGAATCATAAGTAGAAAAGTTGAAGTTCAGTGAACCACCTTCAGGATTGAAACCAAAGGCAACGGCAATAGCCTCAAGTAAAGTCGACTTTCCCATACCATTCTCTCCGACAAAAAATGTCACGTTCGGATGAAAGTCAAGCTCGGTCAGCGTATTGATACTGGGCAAATGAAATGGATAGTCTTCAAATGAAGGAACTTGATCACGCTTCAAACGCATTCCACGTATGAATTGGTCTGAATACATATGATACCTCTTTTCTCTATGGCTTTTAAAAGATTATTACGTAATGAAATCAGTCCAACAGGTCAGGTTCTTCGCTCACAATATTTTCCCATAGCGGTTGGAAATTTTCCCAACCATCAATATCTCTACCAACTTGTTTAGCGGTGCTCGCAGCATGCTCGGGAGGAATCGGACTTACAATGCCGGCAGCTTCTGCTAGTAATTGAACTTGGCAAGAACGTTCCAGCGTAATAAACCAAAATGCAGCAGCATCAACAGTTTGTCCAACCGTTAATGGGCCATGATTCTTTAGAAATATCGCTTTGTTATGTGCTAATGCGTTTGCAACTTTTACCCCTTCATTTTCCTCATACACAACACCAGAAAACTCATCCAATACAGAGTGATCATTGTAAAATGCACAAGCATCTTGTGTCAACGGATCAATTAGTCTACCTGTCGACGCCCATGTTTTTCCGTATACTGGATGCAAGTGAACTGAAGCAATGACGTCGGGTCTGGCTTCGTGAATAGCAGAGTGAATAACTAGGGCAGATTTATGGAGAGAATATTTCCCCTCAACCACTTCACCGCCCGGATTTACCAAGACGAGATCGGATGCTTTAATCTTAGCGAAAGGTATGCCATACGGATTAACCCACATATGATCTTTGAATTCTGGATCACGATATGTCGCGTGACCTGCTACACCTTCTGTAAAACCGAAACGAGCAAACAGGCGAAACGCACCTGCTAATCGTTGTTTATTATGTTGACGCTCTTCATCAAGAGTCGAAAATATTGGATATTGTAAATAATCGGTTACGTTCTCTCCGCGTACACGTTCTTCGCTGAAATTCATTAAATAACCCTCCATCTATTCTTAATAAATAAATATGCTCTATAACAAGAATAACTTGCCATTACGAAAATATCAAATGCAGTATGTTGTGTTTAGTGCTTGTATATTGGCATTTTAAGCAACTTCACAGCATATGTGATGAGTAATTGATAGACTACATGGTAGACAACGAGTAATGAAAGGAGTATGTAAAATGAATCAAGATCAAAAGATCGTGTTCTTTGATTTAGATGGAACATTAATGAATCATGACAAAACAATTTTAGACTCGACGAAACAATCACTCGCGGCATTGAGGGACAAAGGCATATACACTGTTATTTGTACTGGTAGGGCACCACTTATGTTCAAATGGTTACTAGAAGAACTATCGTTTGATTCCTATATTTCCATGAATGGACAGCATGTGGTATTGGATGGAGAGATAATTTACTCGAATCCTATGAAGCCTGAGGTTATACAACAACTTACCGATTATGCACATAAACAAGGGCATGGATTGACATACTCCACGTTTGAGTCATTCGTGACGAACGTAAAAGAACATCCACTTGTTCAAGAGGGAACCGCACGTTTAAAAATACCTTATCCCCCTGTAGATCCTGAAGTATATTCTCATTCTGACGTGAATCAAGTACAAATTTACTCCACTCCTAAAGAAACGGAAAAGTACATGGAGTTATTCAAGGATTATTCCTTTATAAGATGGGATGAAAATTCGGTGGATATGTTGCCGGAAGGGGCTTCCAAGGCGATTGGTATTCAAAAAATGCTAGAACACATGAATATACCTATTGAAAACAGCTATGCATTTGGAGATGGTGCGAATGACATGCAAATGATCGAGACGGTAGGTATCGGGGTAGCGATGGAGAATGCCATACCGGAATTAAAAGAGGTAGCAGATTTCATCACTGCATCTTGTTCAGATGATGGTATTATGAAAGGCTTAATCAAAGTAGGTTTACTAAAGGAAAAAGATATTCCATTACTGCATGATCGTATTAAGCAGTGAGTCAAAAGGCGTGAATTAGATTTCATTGTTGACAGTTATGTGAACGAAGAGTATATTTAGATGATATACAAAAAGGGAATATTTTAATATTTCAAATTACTTATTGAGTAATTTGGTTCACATCTTGGAGGAGGCCATATTTACAATGAAACTAGAAAAGCAGTGTCGGGAATCAAGGGTCGTACGAACGAGCAGGGTATTTCCAAATGATGTAAACAACCATAATACATTGTTTGGCGGACGTTTAATGAGCGATATTGATCAAATTGCATCGATTTCAGCAGCTCGGCACAGCAGAGCAGATTGTGTTACGGCATCTATGGATTCCGTTGACTTTCTGTATCCAATCCGTCCTTCCGATTCAGTCTGCTTTGAGTCATACGTGACTTGGACTGGAAAATCTTCCATGGAAATCTTTGTGAAAGTTATTGCGGAAGATTTGGCAACTGGTAGTTGTAAAATTGCGGCCACCTCATTGTTAACATTTGTTGCATTGGATGAAAATAAAAAGCCACTAACGGTTCCACGTGTTATTCCTGAAACAGAAGAAGAAATATATTTACATGAAACTGCACCACAGCGAGCGGAAATTCGTATCATGCGTAAACAGCAAAGTAAAGATTTGGCCACAGTATTAACGAATAACTATCCGTGGCATGATCCGGCGCAAGTTCATGCATAAAATACTCAGTCAACTACGTTTGACTGAGTATTTTTATAAAAAGATGTATAAAACTCAATACTTTGTTACATACTACGAATAGATAGGACGTTCTCTAATTAGTTTTCTTGGAGGATACCTATCTTTTTATTGTTATAAAATATATTCAACTACATAAACAGCTTCACGTATCAAAATATAGTTAGTTACAGCTATAATGAGAGGTATCATAGTAGAAGTAAGGAGATGATTCGTTTATGGTTAAAACGATTACTGCAGAGGAATTGTTCAGGAAAATAAAAACCGAGGAAGCACTTGTACTTGTAGATGTACGTGCTGAGGATAAATATAACCATTTTCATATCGAAGCGAATACGGTAAAAGATATAAATATGCCGAAAACAGAGATTTTTTCGTTAGAAGATGAAATGGAGAAAGTGATTCCACAGTTACCGAAAAATAAAGAAATGATTATTACCTGCACAACAGGAAATTCTGCAACTACATGTGCAAATATACTTTCTAGTAGAGATTACAATGTTACTATATTGGAAGGCGGAATAACCGCATGGAAAGAATACGTTAGTCAGGAATCAATTGAACGAATCTGGAAAGAATTTAAGGAAATTCATCCCGATGCACCTAAACAGTATGAAGCCTGGTCTTTCGGTAATTCAAAACAAATGGCGGATGAACTTGCAGAATTGGTAGTGAAGGGAACTAAAACAGCGACTTCATCTAACTATAGACTCTATGAATTAGAAAATGAACCATTACCGATGGTAGGTCTTCATAATATCATTCTTGACGGCAAGGGAATGGCAGTCGCAGTCGTGGAGACTATTTCAGTAAAAGTAGTGCCTTTTAATAAAGTGACAGAAGAACATGCGTATTTGGAAGGTGAAGGTGATCGTTCATTGCGTTATTGGCAAGAAGTTCACGAAGATTTTTTCACGAATGAATTAAAAGAAGTAAATCTATATTTTCATTATGAAATGCCAGTAGTTTGTGAGACTTTTAAATTATTATATAAGAATTAAGCTAGTCATGGGGAGTTATTGAGCTAACAGTAAATATCCATAGCAAAAATTGAGTGCAAATAAATCCTTCTGTTTGTAGGGGTAGGGGATGCCGAGGCCGGTTTGTTACGGCATTCAGCATCTCTTTTTGTTCATAATTTTTTTTGCTGAATAGGTTCAACTACCTCTATTTCTTCTACTGTTACATTATCTCTACTTTTATACACCCAGCTCTGAAGTAGTGGCTGAAAACGAGGCATGATATTACCGAGAATTTTCCCAATAAAGTATGCAGCTAGAATGGTTCCGATCCCGATGGCTCCAAGTGAGTTAATAAATACTAAGCAAACAATACCCGCAAGTGCGACGTTTACTAAATCACTGGAGACTTTCGCCTTGCCAAATTTCATATTAAAGCGGTCACTCACAACGTAGGTTAATGCATCATAAGGCATTAAGGGTAATTTGGCTGAAAAATAGGCTAACAATCCAGCTGATATAATATAAAAACTTATCAATAAAAATAAATACTTACCTACTAATGTTTCAGGAGCAGGAAGTAATTGTATGATGGCCAATGTCAAATCCATAAAAACACCAAATAGGAATACGATAACTAATTGAACAACAAATTCACGTAATCCAACACGTTTTGTATTCAAAAGAATCTGCATGAAAACAAATAAGATATTTGCAAGTATTGTCGTGATCCCTATCGTTAATCCGGATGTGAGGGAGATAGCGTAAGCTAATGATGAAACAGGAGAAACTCCAAGGTTAGCCTGTATGGAGAAGCTAACGCCTAGTGATAATAAAAATAACCCTATTACATACAGGGTAAGTCGTTTGGAAATAGTATTCATATGTAAGAAAAACCTCTGCTTTCGTTATCTAACACAATTAATTTTATCATGTAAAGTGAGATATAAATAATATATAATAGTGAAATATGACATATGAAATAGTGTATAACGGAGTGAAAATCATGGATATTAAACAGCTTCATTATTTCAAGGAAATTGTAGATCAGGAAAGTATTTCGAAAGCTGCCCTCAATCTGCACATAGCTCAGCCACCACTCAGTCAACAATTGAAAAAGCTAGAGATGGAGCTTGGTACAACGTTGATTCATCGCTATCGACAAAAATGGGAGCTAACAGAAACAGGGCATATTCTGTATCAATATGCAAAAAAAATACTTCTTAGCTTGGATGATGTGAAGAGACAAATCGAAGAAATTGAAAAAGGGAGTGCAGGAACATTGCGTATTGGTGTTTCGTCTGCCTGTTTAAATCTGCTCGTCGACTACGTCAGCATATATCGTAAACAGTTTCCGGATGTCAAAATCAGTATTGAAAAAGGGAATTCCGAGGAATTGCTGAGGAAGCTGGATCATAAAGAAATTGAAGTCGCTTTGTTATTGCGACTGGAACATAGTGCACACTGCGATGTATTGGCGTTAAAACAACAGGAATATGTGGTAGTGTGTCCGCGGAGCTGGGGAGATATTTTTTCATCCGAGCATGTTACATTTCAAGATCTTGCCGAGCATCCTTTTATAATGCTTGCTGCAATGGAAGGCCATTCGTATTATGAAAACATCCTAAAAGCTTTTCAAGAAGCACATACTATTCCAGACATTGTAATGGAGAGCAAGGATCTGACCACCGTAATCGCAATGGTTAGTAAAGGTTTAGGCTATTCTATTATTCCACGAGTAGCTTATGCGGTACCAATGGAACAATTAAAGATCTATGAATTAAAGCAATTTGATTTCCGTGTTGAGCCAGTCATGATTAAGACGAAGGGTGAACGAGTTTCTAAAGCGACATCTCATTTTTGGGAGTTAGTAGATTCTATACGTACCGACATTACCCATGACTGGCAGCAATCCATATGGTGCGATTATGACTGTAGGTAAAGACCATAATACGTAAAAATCCAATCACATACGTGATTGGATTTTTTGTGTAAATTGTTATTTCACTTGTTCTTTCGTATCTACTTTTTGCACTTCTATTTTCTTGGGCTCATCATCATCGTCATCCATAATGTCCTTTGCCGATTTCTTGAATTCAGACAACGTTTTTCCTACTGCTGAACCAATTTCGGGTAATTTACGGGGTCCGAACAAAATTAAAATAATCACTAAAATAATAATTAAGCCAGGTACTCCAATTGCGGCTAAGTTCATAGCGATTCCTCCTCTCGTAGCTTTAAAAAATGTAGTCCTCTTTACATCATAACCTATATTTGATCTCATAAAACACTATTTAAGGATTTAAATGAAGAAGAGTATTTCTACACTCTTCTGATTAAATTTCCAACGATTGGACAAACTAACAAATAACTTGTTTGATCAGAAAGTAGTGATGAGTATGGATGAAGCAACGTGTCATATAGAACCACCTGCATACTTTACACGTTTGGCTACACGACTGGAACCAACCGCGGATATAGTGAAAAAAACCTTGAAAAGTAGAGATCGAGTAGTGCACCTTTTGTATTTGAAAAGTGTAGTGGATATGATGCAACTACAAGAAATTGTGGTGAAACCTTTCTATGAGATGTCAGCCGAACAGAATTTTGCGGAGTATATTCAGTCATTACCTTATGAAACCAAGATGCCAACTGGGGATGAAGAGGTTCTTATAGAAATAACGAAGGGTAATGTATTTGTGATGATCGACAAGCAAATAACGTTACTTGAGTTAAAATTAGTAGCAGCCAATGCGGTGCAAGAAGCCATTATGGAGCCTACCATTCATGGTCCCCAACTTGGACTGAGTGAGAGTATTGAGACGAATATTAACCTAATGCGGCAACGTTATCATAAGCCGTCCTTAATTATTGAACCAATGCAACTGGAAGATGCTTCGAATCGTGATATTGCGTTAATTTATGATGAAGAAAGAGTAAAACCCCAACTATTGAAGATAATCAGAAAACGTATTCTCACCTTGGAGGTAGAACTAGTTCAGGGAAGCTCAGACTTACAGTATTACATGAACAATAAAAAATACAGCTTGTTTCCAACCAGTCTTCTGACTGAGCGACCGGATCGTATACTTCATAATATGGCGGTTGGAAAAGTTATTATTTTAGTAGATGGCAGCCCTCATGCAATTATTGCACCTACAACGTTTTTTGATTTTATGCTTTCGATGGAAGATGCGTATTACTCCTTTTGGGTAGTATCGTTAATACGGTTTCTTCGATATGCAGGATTGTTTACATGTATTATGCTGCCATCTATATATGTTGGGGTTACTTCCTATACACCGGAAGTTCTTAGGACAGAGCTTGCCTTGACGGTGGCTGCGAGCAGGATTGGCGTTCCGTATCCCTCATTTATTGAAGTGTTTTTCATGTTGATCTTTATTGAACTGCTGACGGAAGCTAGTATGCGGTTGCCAAATAGTATCAGCGCTACGGCTACAACAGTTGGGGGACTTATCCTTGGAACTGCAGCAGTAGAGGCTGCATTGACATCAAACATCATGGTCATCGTCGTCTCCCTTGTAGCGATTTCCACCTTTGTTATCCCAATAAGTGAAATGAATTATGCTGTCCGGGTCTGCCGTTTTCTACTATTGTTATATACGACGGCATTTGGTCTAGCAGGTATGGTACTCGGTATGTTGGGTTTATTGTTGTATTTGGTGAACAAAGACAGTTTCAGTGAGCCGTATTTACGGATGTTTTGGAAAAATAGACAAGAAGAATTGAAGGCGGATGATTCATGAGCCGCTTTGTTTATTTTTTACTCATATCCAATATGATCGCCAACCTCATTGCTGCTAGTCCAAGAATCTTTTTCGCTAAAAGTGAAGAAGGGGCAATTGTCACGATGATCATTGCGTTGTTTTTTGGCGTATTTATGAACTGGGCATTGATCACTTCTTTTAAAGCGTTTCCAGGGAAGAGCTTACCGGAAATTTTATCTTTATATCTATCGAAATGGATTACTATTCCGGCATTACTCTTAATAGGAGTAATTTGGTATGTATCAGGTCTTCAGACGCTGATTACTTATATAGATATTCTATTACGATTTTTAACCCCAGAGATGTCTGTTTATTTAGTCATTGCGATGTTTATTCCAGTGATCACTTTTGGAGTAATCATGCAGAGTCGAAATATATTATTTACACTTGAATTGGTGTTTGTTTTGGCGTTTCCTGCTGCAGCATATTACGTAGTAAAACTCTATTTTGCTGAACAGGTCAGCTGGGATCATGTGGCAATTGCGATGACTTTTATTGATAATCCACCAGACTATACAGTGTTTTCTACTACGACTTATTTATTCGCAGGAACTTTTGATATCGTTATTTTCAATTCGCTTCTGAAGAAAAAAATGACTTTTGGTATTAAACAGGCTTTAATTGTGTTCATTCTGGGCGCTTTTGCACTTTTTACTACCTATTTTATTCCGATTGGAGTATTAGGATTTGATCAAGTGGAAAGTATCCTGTACCCATGGATTCTGACTAGTGATTCTATTCGAATGAAGTTCGGGGTAATTGAGCGTGTGATATTTATCTTTTTGCTACTATTCTTGGCGATTGCCTTTTTAAATATTACGATTCATTGGCATGTTGCTTGTAAATTATTTCAAAGTGCATTTGGTATAGAACAATTGAAAATAAAGTGGCGTGAAAAAATCAGTCTTGTAATAATGGTTGTAGTATTTTGGTCCATAGCGATCTATACAACATTAAAAGTGACCGAGTACGATCTGTTTCTTTTTAGTGGGTATTACTTTAATTCTATTCCAATTGTGTTGACTGCTCTAATAACTCTAATGCTTGTAGTAAATAGGAGGGCGAAGTCTTGAAATTCCTCTCAGTGAGTAAATGGTTTATGGTGGTTTTATGCATGAGTGGTGTTTTGCTTCAATATGGCTGTGCGTTCAAAGATATTGATAAACGCCTTTTTGTGTCTGCGATTGGGATTGATCCTGCCGAAAATGTAGAGAATGGATACAAAGTAACATTGAAAGTCGCTTTACCGTTTGGGGCTATTAAGGATTCTGAGAGGCCGAGCTTTGCTTATCTTTCACGCGAAGGACAATCAATAGGCGAAGCGATTCGCATGCTGGAAACACATGTAGACAAAGTATTGGAACTTGGTCATATGAAAACAGTTATTGTAAATGAAAAACTTCTTAGTGATGATATGCAGTCATTCATGGATTATTTTATTCGACGCGGTGATATCCAATTAATCGCGTATGTTGCAGGGGCCAGGCCTTCAGCCGAAACGATTTTAAAAGTAGAACCAAATACTGAAGCACCGGCATCGGTTGCTTTAATCAACTTTTTTGGAGCAACGGCGAATGATAATCCATATGTTGTGACGACTTTTCTATTTCAATTGCGTAGAGATATCCTTGCAGATGGTATAAATCCCGTTTTGCCATTAATTGAGACAAATGCAGGAGGCGATGAACTAATAGTAAATAATTCCATAGTAGTTGATAAGAGAGAGGATCCGGCTGTTCTATCTGCTATTGATACGAAGTATTTTAATTCTTTATTGAAAGATTCAACTGGATTTACCTATCTAGTCAAAGAAGGAAGCCTTAAGTTATTATTGAACATTAGCCAAAGTAAAATGACGTATCAATTTGTACCGAGTAAAGGAAGTGGAGCGCCGCGTGCGATAGATATGCACATTGTGATGAAAGGAACGATAGGTGAAGCCAATAAAGATTTATCTATTGCTAAATTGGATGACTATAATAGATTGGCCTCAAAAGAAGTGAAACAAAATGTCATGCACTTTCTAACTAAAATGCAAGAGGAAAATCTGGATCCTTTTGGTTTTGGCTTACGTTACCGAGCTACACGGTTGCATACAGAAGATATATTTACTACGTGGCAAAAAGCATATCCTGATATCGAATTCAAAGTTACTGTGGACGTCAAACTACAGGGAACAGGAACGATAGAATAATTAGTAGAAAAACGTCATCCATCACAGTATCGGATGACGTTTTTCTACTAGTTTTTATGAAAGTTCTTTTTACTTTCTACGATTACGCCGCTCTTGATTGTCTAAGTTAGCTGGTTGCTGCCGTTTCTGATCGAAGGTAAACTCCTCACCGAACTCCATACTATCCAGCCGCTGTGGTTGTTCAAGCTGTACAGGTCTTTCTTGTTGTTTTCTTTCAGGCTTTCGTTTCTTCATGAGAAACCGCATCCTTCCTACCTTTTAGATGAATTTCTTTGGCCAAGTTAGGATGAGCACAACTACAGATTCTATTCATGATAAGAAAAAACTTCACCAGCGCTATACGCTTGGTGAAGTTTTGTGGTGATTATTGCAAATGCAATGGTGGTGGGAAAATCCAACCTTTTGATTTATTTAAGCTCAGTAATTTGGCACCGAATGCTACTTTCTCCATATGACACTTTGCAAACATAGCTGCCACGTCTTCACGTAGACATTGTCCCATTGCCATACTACATGAAACGAGTCCTTGTCCAACATTAATGGATATAGCTCCACTAATTTCGGGGTCCATAAAGCGTGCGCCCGCAGGAATGTCCTCAGCATTTGCTTTTGGTCTTTCAGGAAGTGCAGGTGGCGGTGTGATGCCATTTGCTTTCAGTACTTTGCCGAAATCTTTGTTCTCCGCTTTCATAGTTTTAATTGCATCTTCAAGCAGACTAATGAGATCCGTATCTTCCGCGTGGTTAACGAATGCTTCATATCCGCTGATTAGACCGTTATTTGCACCCATGAACGCCCATATAGCTGTGATTTCTCCGTAATGCATAGGCTGATCTTTTGGATTGCCATCTAAAATACCCATAAAAACACACTCCTCATCATTGTTTTCACTTCAAGAGTAGTCTTTACAGATATCATTTTTTTATACTTATTTTTTATATGTCGTAACAAAAGAAGGGCCTGAGAAAATGTTAGGTCGCTGATCGACGCCATCTTGAGTACCGCGTTTCGCATGCGCTTTTCCGTAAGCCTGTGACTCTTGCCAGTTTTTGAAGGACTCTTCGTCTTCCCACATTGTCAAAATCACATATGTGCCAGAGTGTACTGGTCGCAATACGCGAATCGCCACGAATCCTGGCTCTGCTTCTATTAGACGTGCACGGTTATTAAAGCGCTGTTCAAAAGTTTCTCTTCCTTCTTCAGTTACAGGAATATTGTTTAATACAGCAAAACGACCAGATGGTAAATCTCCGCTCTGATCCAAAATATCGTATTCGATGGCGTTGTTGAGAGTTGTCGTTTCCGCCTCTTGTAGCACAAGCACTTCTTCATCATTATTCATTAATGACGCACGTGCTTCTTCTGGTAAGTTACCTGCATCTTCTAGTGGGCCTGTCCATTTAAATAGTTTCATTTCAAACACCTCATCTTTTCTATTTTGTTGATTACAACATAGTATAACGGAGAAAAGAAAATGCTTTCAATGAATAAGCAAACAGTTCTATTGGTTTAAGTTCAGAAATAGCAGGGAAGAGTAAGGAAAATACTTTTGGAGGCGATCAAATGAATCACAAATATGCAGATGTACTAGCGGTATTAGAGGATTGTATAAAGGCGTGTAATCATTGTTTTGACGCGTGTCTAAAAGAAGAAGTTGTTCGTATGATGGCGGACTGTATTCGACTCGATCGAGAGTGTGCAGACATTTGTTCATATGCAATCCAGTCGATTACTCGACAAAGTCCATTTACCGATAAAATCTTGCAACTTTGTGCGGAAATTTGTGAGCAGTGCGCAGAAGAATGTGGCAAACACGATCATGATCACTGTAAGCAGTGCGCTGAAGCATGCCGCAAGTGTGCAGAAGCTTGTCGCAATGTAGCTTAATTTCGTATATACAGTTAAAACACCTTCCGCTATTATGAGGGTGTTTTTTGTTTGCAATGAGTTGGCTTCTCCTGATTTAATCATTTTGCATACAAAACAAAAACCTTCCATACAAGTATGGAAGGTTTTTTCTCTGTTTATGTAAGCCGTGTTTGCCGTACTTAGTCATAGAAAGTTTTAAACCACCACTCCTCAAAGTGGGTGTTTGCGGAAAACGTTCCTGTATGTCTGGATTGCTATAAGGAATCCAGCATGCCATTTCCGTTTCGTAATAAACTCCCTTTTACAGCTTAAAGGTTAAAACTTAATGTCATACGAACAATACAGCTTGTAGATTTATATTACACCTGTAAAAGCGAAAATGCAATGGAAAGTTCTTCTGTTTATTGAAACTAAAACGTATGTTAGAACGTATAGAAATGAAAAGACAGGAGTGATCATGTATGGAACAGCATGAAAACAACTCGGAAAAACAACAATTGGTTACAGGACAGACACGGGAAATCAGTACACTGAATCAGGAAGTGGATGAACTGCGTAAAGAAGTAAAACAGCTTCGTGAAGATATTGAGCTAATTGATATATTTCAAAAGAAACCCATCGTTTCATCTGCAGTCATCGGACAAATTGGTGGAATTATTATTGCTATACTGGTTATAGTCGGAATATTCTTTTAATTAAAAACTCTGCATGATGCTATAAAAATGGTGGACTTATAGTTTTTGCTGGTTATATTAAAAAGCTAGTGATTTTGACATATATTACGCCTGTTTCAATTACGCCCGTACAGAGTTTATTGGGATGTACGATTCCCGTGAGAACCCTGTACGCGATATTGAATTGCACAAAAAGCGAGGGCAAGCTAGAGCCACAATTAATGTATTCGCAGTTTTGATTAAAAGCATCATAAGAAGTGTCATTCAAATTAAAATGGCAGAAAATCAGAATTTCATTATTCGCTTGTCAATGTCTATTAAATCCCCGTTCTTCGATGATACGTACAGTAATGCCAGTTAATTCATCATGCTCAGTGAATCGTTCACTGAGCATATCTGTAAGTATATGTTTTAGAAAGTATTCTACACAGTTCATATCTTGATAAATCAGTATGGTTCTTAAGGCTTCTTCATAGATTTCTATAAACAATGGCTCTGGGTTATCCTTTTGGATCTCGCCAAATGATTCATAAAGCAAATCAACTTTATCAGCAACGGATAAAATGCGCCCCTCCAATGTTTCATCCTTTCCTTCTTTTAACCGCTCTAAATATATAGCTTGAAACTCAGTAGGAAATTCTTTTTCTATAAAACTTCTAGTCATTTCTTCTTCTACTTCACCGAATAGTTTTTTCAATTCTTTTGAAGCGTATTTTACAGGTGTCTTAATATCCCCTGTAAATAGTTCTGCGTAATCATGGTTCAAAGCCTTTTCATATAGGCTTTTCCAATTCACATTCTGTCCAGATTCCTCTTCAACTGTCCCGAGGAACTGAGCAATTTTTGTTACTTTAAATGAATGGCTAGCGACAGAATGCTCCTGAAATTTGAACTTTCCAGGACAACGAATAATTAGTTCTAAATCAGATAAGCTTTTAAAGTATTGGTGTACTCCCACAGCATTCATCACCTTTATTTAGTATTTACGGCTTAAAAACATTCCTATTCATGTTTTTAAGAGGGGCTTGTCTACATGCAGCACTATTATATAGTAACCCTAATGCAGACAGAATTATACGGATAGGTAAGAATTCCATTTAGCAACAAGTATATCCAATAACTAATTATAGAATAACTAGATCACAGGTGATGATGTTTAGACTCTTTATAATGTGGAATAGTATTTACAGAACATCACATAAGGAGTGGTAAGCATTATGGCTAAAATTGCAACAGTACTTGGTGATATGTTTGAGGACTCAGAATATATGAAACCGGCTGCCGCGTATAAGGAAGCTGGACACGAAGTAGAAGTGATTGGCGCTGAAGCAGGAACAGAAGTAACGGGTATGAAAGAAAATACAAAAGTGGGAATTGATAAAGCAATTGCTGACGCTAAATCGTCAGATTATGACGCGTTATTTATTCCAGGCGGGTTTTCACCGGACATTTTACGTGCAGATGATCGTTTTGTGAAATTTGTCAAAGAATTTATGGATGCAAAAAAACCTGTATTCGCAATTTGTCATGGTCCACAATTGCTCATTACAGCGAAAGCGCTTGAAGGGCGAGATGCAACAGGATATACGTCCATTCGTGTAGATATGGAATATGCAGGTGCAAAATACGCAGACAAAGAAGTAGTAGTCTGTCAGAACCAACTTGTAACAAGCCGTACACCTGACGATATTCCAGCTTTTAATCGCGAATCACTAAAAATTTTAGAAAAATAATAAATACTTCGATCGTCAAGGTGTAAAAGCCTTGACGTTTTTTTGTGTCTTCTGCACATTAAACCGCTACTTACAACATACGATAACCATACATTTTAACATTCGTTGAAAAAGATTCTCAATTGTACTTGAAAAAGGTTCTCAATGAGAGTATGCTAAAAGCAACGAATAAATCGGAAAGACGATCGCGTCTTACAAATGAAAGGTCGGGGATCTAACATGTATAAGATTGTTGCATTGGCGGTATTAGCAGGGATTGCATTAGGTGCAGCAGCTGGATTTTCCTTTGGAAGTAAAGAACTGACAGGTATGTTCGCCGGAATGGCGGCACTTGCGTTTATCGCAGCACCGGCAGCGGTCGTCTATGCAAGTGAAAAGAAAAAATGGCATCAAGCTCACTAATACAAAAAAGCATCCAAAATTTTGGATGCTTTTTTGTATTAATGTAATCAAATATTTCCAAGTCTTATTTCTACGAGAGATTAAATCTCAATATGCAGACCATCCATTGTCAGCTTCCATGATGACACCGTTAACATAAGAGGATTCATCTGATGCAAGGAATAGCGCAATGCTTGCGATTTCTTCCTTTGTTCCAGGACGGCTCATCATGTTTACGCCTCTTAGTGCTTGCTTCATGCCGAATGCATCTGGTTGAGTCAAGCCGTTTGTAATATTAGTTGGGATTTGTGCTGGGGCAATTGCGTTACAGCGGATGTTTAACGGACCGTATTGAGAAGCAACGCTTTTTGTCATCCCTGCAACGGCGTGTTTTGATGCAGTGTAGGCTAGTCCGCCCCGACCACCTGTTACCGCTGAAATAGAAGCCATGTTGACAATAACACCTGCTTTTTTCTCTTCGAAAATAGCTAATGCTTTACGAGTTGCACGCATAACACCTGTTGTGTTGATTGCTAATACTTTATCCCATACTTCATCAGGCACTGTAGCCGCAGAGTACATATTGTCCATAATACCGGCATTGTTCACTAGAATATCAAGTGTACCGAATTGCTCGACTGCTGTATCAATCATTTTTTGTACGTCTTCCTCAACTGTTACGTTGGTTTTAACTGCTAGCGCTTCACCGCCAGCATTTTTGATCGTCTGGACAGTTTCTTCTGCACCTTCTATATTCATATCTGCGATGATGAGTTTTGCACCTTCACGCGCATATAGTTCAGCAATTTCTCGTCCAATTCCAGACCCTGCGCCAGTTACTACTGCTACTTTGTTTTCTAGTCGATTCAACAAACTCGCCTCCAATTTATTCGTGCGTTCTTATTTCATTATATACTTTAACGTCTAACTATTGAAGGGTTTAGCTTTTGTTTTGATTGTAAAAAAACTCGAACTGTCAGGGTTGTACTGACGGTTCGAGTTGTGCTGTTTCATATTATTGAACTTTTACGCCTTCTACTACTTCCTTTGCAGCATAAAGTGCTTGTTTCACATCAGCAATTATATCTTCTACATCTTCTACGCCGACCGAGAAACGTAGCAGACGATCATCCACCCCACGGCGATTACGTTCTTCTAATGGGATATCCATATGCGTCTGTGTAGTCGGATACGTGATGAAGCTTTCCACACCGCCCAAACTCTCGGCGAATGAAATGAGGTTCATGTTTTCAAGGAATGGTCCTACCCATTCACTATTCTTTACTCGGAATGACAACATACCACCGATTCCAGCGTAGAGCACGTCGACAATGAGAGGTTCTTGTTCTAAATAAGATACCATCGCTTTTGCATTTGCGTCATGCTGTTTCATGCGTAAATGTAATGTTTTCAGACCACGTACGACAAGCCATGAATCAAGAGGGGACAATGTAGCGCCAATCGCATTATGGTTAGTAAATAGACGTTCGCATAATTCCTCACCCTTTGCGACGACTAAACCTGCTAGTACGTCATTATGTCCACCGATATATTTCGTTGCGCTATGAATGACGATATCTGCGCCTTCTTCAATAGGTCGCTGGAAATAGGGGGTTAGGAATGTATTATCGACAATTAGCAATAAGCCATGCTTTTTCGCCAATTCAGCATACGTCCTAATTGCTATGTTTTGCATTAATGGATTTGTTGGCGTTTCTAAGAAGATTGCTTTTGTGCGATCAGTAATCGCTTGCTCGACTTCTGAAACATCATCGAACGATAAGTATCGCGTCTTAACATTGTACGTCTCTTCATATTGATTAAATAAACGATAGGTGCCGCCATATAAGTCTTCAGGTGCCAGTAGTTCTGAACCTGACTTAAATAAGGATAAAATTAGTTGAATGGCTGCCATTCCGGAACTGCACGCAAATCCTTGATCACCGGATTCCAAGTTTGCGATACCATCCTCTAAGATAGAACGCGTAGGATTTTTTGTTCGTGTGTAATCATATCCTGTCGATTTCCCTAGACCTTCATGGTGGTACGCTGTAGACAAGTAAATAGGCGTATTGACTGCTCCGGTTTTCTCATCACTGTGGTTCCCGAGTTGTACTAATCTGGTTTCTAATCCATTGTTTGTCATGAATATCCATCCCCCCCAGCAAAATAAAAAAGAACCTCTTCTTTTCGAATAGGCCCTCGAACATACAAGTGTATACAGTATTCTCATCTTCAAGGTGGTGTCACCCTTGGAATTAGCACCGTGCCTGAGGCTGGTTGCTGAGACATCGCTGGGCCTATCCCTCCGTCTCTCTCGATAAGAATATTCACAATATAGGAAAAACTGTTGACGGATTTATTCTATCATGCGGATATACTAGAAGCAAGCTTCCTTTTATCGTCATCGGCTGATTTTTTGTTATAGCAAAAGATTTGCTATACTTATAGAGCTATTCATGACAGAAAGGAGATATTTATTTTGGCTTGGAGTTATGTCGCCCTAGCGGCTGTTATAGAGATTTTCTGGGTAGTCGGTCTCCGTTACTCTGAAACGGCAATTCAATGGACTGGAACAGGTGTGGCCATTGTATTAAGCTTTTATTTCATTATCAAGGCATGCGAAAAATTACCTTCAGGCACGGTGTATGCAGTCTTTACCGGGTCGGGAGCCGCGGCAATCCTTTTGGTGGATATATTCGTCTTTCAAGCAGGTTTCACATGGGTTACGCTGACCTTTATAGGATTAATTGTCATCGGGGTAGTTGGCATCAAGTTGACTACAGATGAACAAGTAGATACTGAAGGAGGTGGATGACGATGGCTTGGGTGTACTTGGCTATTGCCAGTCTCGGCGAGATTTTTGGTGTGGTAAGCATCAATTACTATTTACAAAAACGTTCTATTAAAAGATTGTTACTCATTGTCGGGATATTTGGTTTCGGCTTTGTTTTCCTGTCTCTTGCTATGCGTGAAATTCAGATGAGTACAGCCTACGCAGTATGGACCGGTTTAGGAGCAGCTGGAGCTGTATTGATGGGGATTTTAATATTCAAAGAATCTGCTAGCGTCAAACGCCTTTTCTTTTTATCGCTCATTATTCTCGGTGCTGTTGGCTTAAAATTATTCGGATAAAGGGAGTGGACACACTGGTTTATTGGACACGATTTAATTTCGACGGGTGGTCAGTAATACTAGCTGCTACAGAAAAGGGACTTTGCTACGTGGGGCTAGCCGAAAATAGTTTAGAACAACTGAAGGATTGGGCTAAGCGACTTGATAATGAAGGATTAAAGGAAGACGAAGCAAAGCTTGAAGTCTATAGCAATCAGCTCAAAGGGTATTTTTCGGGGAGGACTAACGATCTTTTAGCGCTGCCTCTTGATTTAAAGGGAACACCATTTCAACTGCAAGTATGGGAAATGCTACAACAGATACCCTATGATGAAGTCGTAACCTATTCAGAAATTGCAGAACAGATAGGGAAAGCATCAGCTGTTCGCGCTGTAGCATCTGCAATAGGCAAGAATCCTGTATTGATCGTGGTGCCTTGTCACCGTGTGATTGCAAAAAGTGGAGGATTGTCAGGCTATCGAGATGGGAAAAAGCATAAAAGGAACCTGCTACAACTGGAGAAATCGCGCTTGATAAGTGATAGGACGGAGTGAGCAACATGAAATATAAGCAAATTAAACCGAAGAAAATATATGAAGAAGTGGCGGATAGTTTATTGGATTCCATTCAGTCCGGAGAGTTAAAGCCAGGTGATAAATTGGATTCTGTGCAGCAGCTGGCTGAAAACTTTACTGTTGGCAGATCAACAATTCGCGAGGCCTTATCAACATTACGTGCTAGAGGGCTTATTGAAATGCGACAGGGAGAGGGGACTTATGTCAAGGAATTCTCACCCGTCGATATGATCTTCCCGTTACAGAGTGCCATGCTCATGAATCAACAGGATATTCAATATTTATTAGCTGTGAGAAAAATAGTTGAGACCGGAGCCGCAGCGAATGCAGCAGAATCCCGTACATCATACGATTTGAAAAAGATGGAAACAGCACTCAATGAAATGAAACAGCATGCCGGGGATATTTTGCTAGGTGAAAAAGCGGATTTGGACTTTCATTTTGCAATCGCAGAAGCAACAAAAAATCCGTTGTTGGTAAACTTGTTGAGCCAAGTTGCGGGACTGATGAGTGAATCGATGAGAGAGACGCGTCGTATTTGCCTATATTCGGAGACTGCAACAGTAGAGCGTTTGCATGATGAGCATGAGGCCATATTTTTAGCGATTAAATCACAGCAACCAGAAATTGCATCAAGTACTATGCAAGCCCATCTTCTGAATGTGGAGTCTGTTCTAATAAATCATTGGAAGTCAGTAAAAGAATAACATTATTCACTCATTTTCTTTTGAGTGAATTTTTTTATAGCCAAATATATGAATGCTCTGTCAATTGAAAGAGCTTTGTAGTATGCTATGTAAAATGTTAGTCATCTGATGACCTGTCGATTGCGTGCGTTGTCATAGTGAAGGAGTGAAGTGAGATGAAAGTAAGCTTATTTATAACGTGTCTTGTAGACATGTTCTATGCAGAAGCCGGTAAAGACATGGTTGAAGTATTAGAGAGACAAGGCTGTGAATTATCGTTTCCAAAAGGACAAGTATGCTGCGGACAGCCTGCTTATAACAGCGGTTACGTAGAAAATTCAAAATCAGCAATGAAGAATATGATTAAGACATTTGAAAATGCGGAGTATGTTGTCACACCTTCAGGATCTTGTGCGACCATGTTTAAATTGTATCCTGATGTATTCAAAGATGATCACAATTGGTTACCAAGAGCACAGGAGCTGGCAGATAAAACGTATGAGTTCACTCAGTTCCTTGTAAATGTATTGCAAGTGGAAAACGTAGGAGCAAAATTGATAGGAAAAGCGACGTATCATCCGTCTTGCCATATGACGAGATTACTAGGCGCTAGTGAAGAACCGAGAAAGCTTTTGAATCAAGTGGAAGGACTGGAAATGATCCCTTTACCCAATGCGCATAATTGCTGCGGATTTGGCGGAACATTCTCCGTTAAGATGGGAGATATCTCTGAACAGATGGTAGATGAGAAGGTCGATAGTGCCATGGCGACAGAGGTAGATTATTTAATTGGGGCGGACTGTGGCTGCCTCATGAATATTGGAGGGCGTGCAGAGCGTATGGGCAAGCCGATCAGGGTTATGCATATCGCACAAGTATTGAATAATCACGAGTAAATTAAAAAAAGTGAGGTGATAGCAATGGCGATGAAGTTCAGCAAGAAAAACTTTACAGATCGAACAAAGGATAATATTTCAGATGATTTCATGAGACAGGCAGTGGCGAGTGCACAAGAACGTTTGCATGGCAGAAGACTAGACGCTGCAGAAGAGTTAGGTAGTTGGGAAGAATGGCGTTCACACGGAGAAGAAATTCGTCAGCATGTTCTTGAAAACTTGGATTACTATTTATATCAGCTAAGTGAAAATGTTGCACAACGTGGTGGTCATGTATTTTTTGCGAAGACAGCTGAAGAAGCGAGTGATTATGTTCGGGATGTCATAAAGAAAAAAGATGGCAAAAAAGTCGTGAAGTCGAAATCCATGGTAACAGAAGAAATCAATCTAAATGCCGTTCTAGAAGAAGCTGGATGCGAAGTCATAGAGACAGACTTAGGCGAGTATATCCTTCAAGTAGATGATCATGATCCACCCTCACATATTGTAGCGCCAGCACTTCATAAAAACAGAGAACAAATTCGTGAAGTTTTTGAGCAGAAGTTAGATTATCAAAATACTTCTAAACCTGAAGAATTAGCTTTGCATGCACGTGAAAAACTGCGTCAAGAATTCTTGGATGCAGACATAGGTGTTACTGGCTGCAATTTTGCGATAGCTGAAACGGGCTCAATTAGCCTCGTGACGAATGAAGGGAATGCACGACTAGTCTCTGCGTTGCCTAAAACACAAATTACGGTAATGGGGATGGAGCGGGTAGTACCTTCCTTTGAAGAATTCGAAGTACTGGTCAGCTTATTGACACGAAGTGCAGTAGGTCAAAAATTGACGAGTTATGTCACGGCGTTAACAGGTCCTAGAGATGAAGGGGACGTAGATGGTCCTGAAGAATTTCATTTAGTTATCGTCGACAATGGTCGTTCTGAAATTTTAGGGACAGAATTTCAGTCGGTGTTGCAATGTATCCGATGTGCTGCGTGTGTCAACGTGTGTCCTGTTTATCGTCATATTGGCGGACACTCATACGGCTCCATTTATTCAGGCCCGATCGGTGCTGTGCTATCGCCATTGCTTGGAGGTTACGACGATTTCAAGGAGTTGCCTTTTGCTTCCACGCTTTGCGGAGCGTGCACGGATGCTTGTCCGGTGAAAATCCCTCTTCACGAACTACTTCATACACATCGACGCATTATTGTGGAAGAAGAAGGTCGATCACCTATTTCCGAAAGACTGGCAATGAAAGCATTTGGGATCGGTGCTTCTTCCAATCCGTTGTACTCTATGGGATCAAAGGTAGCATCTACTGCGATGAAACCATTGACGAAAAATGACCGAATTTCAAAAGGTCCGGGACCACTGAAAGACTGGACAGATTTACGGGAGTTCCCGGCTGTCGGAAATACGCGTTTCCGTGACTGGTTCTATGATCAGGAAGGGGGCAAATAAGCATGGTAGGATCAATTCAAAACCGCGCCACATTTCTACAAACCATCGCGACACAACTAGGTCGAGAACCCAAAGAGAAAGTAGAAAAACCGATCTGGAAACATCAGCCTCAACGCACAGTGTTAGCGGATGCTTCAATAGATGAATTACTCGAAGTATTACGTGTACAATGCGAGCGAATTCATACAGATATCGTGGAAACGACAAAAGAATCGTTGTCGGTTGTGCTGGATGAAGTCGTAAAAGCTTACGGTGGCGGACCGCTATCTCTATGGAGAGACGAACGTTTTGAGGAATATGAATTATCGGACCTACTAGAGACAAAGTGGCCGTTAGAACAGATTGAAGTCAATAGCTGGGATCCTTCAATTGGAGTGAAGAATATCGAATTGGCTGAACAAGCGAATATCGGTATCACATTCAGCGACATGACCCTCGCAGAGTCCGGCACGGTCGTACTCTTCAGTAGTGCAGACAAAGGTCGTTCCGTCAGCTTGCTCCCAACGCATTATATTGCGTTAATTCCTAAAAGCACGCTAGTCCCAAGAATTACCCAAGCGTCAGATATGATTCGAGATAAATTAAACAATGGCGAGCAAGTCCCGTCCTGCATCAACTTCATCACAGGTCCAAGTAACTCCGCCGACATCGAAATGAACCTCGTCATTGGTGTGCATGGCCCGGTCAAAGCGACGTATATTGTTATAGAAGATTGTTAAAAATGAAGTGACGACTCTTTTCGTTTAGAAAGTGGGTAGCTAAACCAGAACCAAGTTTCACAGAGAATAATTATATGTGACAGAAAACAAATTCCGAAATTAATCGGAATCTGTCTTCTGTCTTTCTTTTATTGCGGTAGAAAAACCAAAGCATTGGGAGCATATAGTTCAACGTCACTATATTTGGTAAGTTACGCTCTAAGGAAAATATCCGCTTAGAACGTCCATCCACGTTTCCTCCGTGTTCATATTTCTTTCATGAACTTTTCTTTGCTAACCTTGAAAAGTTATATTTCTGAAATCGATTCACCAGTTAATGATTACTTTGCTGAGAAATAGGGGAAATAGTGTATAATGACAATATTATTGCAGCGGAAGAAGGAGACGACTATGACTTCATCATACAAAGACGACAGCTTAGCGTTACACACAGACCTATATCAAATCAATATGGCCGAATCGTATTGGGCGGACGGCATTCATGAACGGAAAGCCGTATTTGAAGTGTATTTCAGAAAAATTCCATTCGGTAACGGTTATGCGATATTTGCTGGCCTTGAACATGTACTGAAGTATCTTGAGGAGTTTTCATTCACAGAAAGCGATCTAGATTATTTACGAGAAGAGCTTGGGTTTGCGAATGACTTCCTCGATTATTTGAAAGGCGTCCGTTTCACTGGAGACGTTTACTCCATGAAAGAAGGAGAACTCGTTTTCGCGAATGAACCGATCATTCGTATTGAAGCGAACCTGATTGAAGCGCAGTTGATCGAAACAGCATTGCTAAATATTGTTAACTACCAGACATTGATCAGCACAAAAGCTAGCCGTATCAAGCAAGTAGTAAAAGATGACATTGTGATGGAATTCGGGAGCCGACGCGCGCACGAAATGGATGCCGCAGTTTGGGGCGCGCGTGCAGCGGTCATTGGTGGCGTGGAGTCCACGAGTAACGTACGTGCAGGAAAACGTTTCGGACTAACTGTTTCTGGAACGCATGCACATTCGTTTGTTCAAGCCTATAAAGATGAGTACACAGCATTCAAAGTTTACGCACAACGTCACAAAGACTGCGTCTTCTTAGTGGATACGTATAATACATTAAAGATTGGCGTTCCGACAGCTATCAAAGTAGCAAAAGAGCTTGGAGACAGCATTAATTTTATCGGTGTACGCCTGGACAGTGGAGATATTGCGTTCTTGTCAAAAGAAACTCGCCGAATGCTAGACGAAGCAGGTTTCCCGGATGCGAAAATCGTTGTATCCAATGATTTGGATGAGTACACGATTTTGAACTTGAAAGCTCAAGGAGCTCAAGTCGACATTTGGGGTATTGGAACAAAGCTGATTACGGCATATGATCAACCGGCGCTTGGAGCGGTCTATAAAATTGTCTCCATTGAAAGCGATGATGGGGAAATGCAAGATACGATTAAAATTTCAGCTAACGTAGAGAAAGTAACAACACCTGGCCGTAAAAAACTCTATCGAATTATTGACCTCGAAAATGGTAAAGCGGAAGGCGATTATATTACGATGCATGATGAGGATCCGACAAAGGAAGAACGCCTCAAAATGTTCCACCCTGTGCATACATTTATCTCAAAGTTTGTGACAAATTTTGAAGCAGTGAACTTACATGAGCATGTGATTCAGAATGGAACCGTTATTTATAAAAATCCTCCAGTGTATGAAATCCGTGAATTTGCACAACGAAATCTTTCTCTACTATGGGAGGAATATCAGCGTTCGTTAAATCCTGAAGAATATCCTGTTGATCTTAGTCAGAAGTGTTGGGACAATAAGAGACGTAATATAGAAGAAGTGCATGAAATGGTCGAGAACTATACCAAACAATGAAAAGGAAGTGGGAGCGTTGACATTGCAGCAAGAAATTATCCAAGCATTATGTACGAAGCCGGAAATCGACCCGCAGCAAGAGATCCGGACTTCCATTGACTTTATGAAAGCATATTTGAAAAAGAATACCTTTTTACAAGGGTTCACATTAGGTATTTCCGGTGGTCAAGATTCTACATTAGTCGGCAAGTTGGCGCAGATGGCAATTGACGAGCTGAATGAAGAAGAAGGGAAAGAAAAGTACCGCTTCTATGCTCTTCGTTTACCATACGGTGTGCAGTTTGACGAAGACGATTGCCAAGATGCATTGCGTTTTATTAAGCCGTCAATCGTTTATTCAGTCGATATTAAAGAAGCAGTGGATGCCAGTGAGCGAGCTATGAACAAAGCGGGTCTCCATATTTCTGATTTTGATAAAGGAAATGAAAAAGCGCGCGAACGTATGAAAGCACAATATTCCGTAGCGGCCATCCATCACTCTGTCGTTCTAGGTTCGGATCACGCAGCTGAAGCAATTACTGGATTTTATACAAAGTTTGGTGATGGCGCAGCGGATCTTATGCCGATCTACCGATTGAATAAACGCCAAGGAAAACAACTACTAGAAGCGCTAGATTGCCCACCACATTTATACAATAAAATCCCTACGGCTGATTTGGAAGACAATAAACCTGCCATTCCGGATGAGGTAGCATTAGGTGTGACGTATGATGAAATTGATGACTATCTGGAAGGAAAAGAAGTATCGGATGAGGCGCGAAAGCAAATAGAAGGGCATTATTTGAAATCAGCGCATAAACGCCATTTGCCTATCACGGTATTTGATGAGTTTTGGAAATGAAATCTGCCGACCTTTTGTGCGTCAAAGGGTCGGCAGTTTTTTTCTGTTTGTCGAGGTTATGCGTTTCAGGTATGATAGTTTCATATAATAAGACGGATTCAGTTCGTGACGGGAGAGAATAACTATGCATTCAGAATGGATCGAACGAGTATTGGACAATATTGAAAAAGTTATTGTTGGAAAACGGGATATAGCGGAGTTAAGTATGACGGCATTATTAGCTGGCGGTCACGTATTACTGGAAGACGTACCAGGTGTTGGAAAGACGATGCTAGTGAGAGCGTTGGCGACATCAATTGGTGCGAAGTTTAAGCGGATCCAATTCACACCTGACCTATTACCTTCTGATGTTTCAGGCGTGTCCATCTATAATCCACAGACAATGCAATTTGAATTTCGTCCGGGACCTTTGATTGGTAATATCGTATTGGCTGATGAAATCAACCGAACATCACCCAAAACACAGGCTGCATTATTGGAAGGGATGGAAGAGGCATCGATTACGGTAGATGGAACGACTATTCAATTGCCGGAACCATTTTTCGTAATGGCGACACAAAACCCTGTGGAATATGAAGGGACCTACCCTCTACCGGAAGCACAGCTTGATCGTTTTATTTTCAAGTTGAAAATGGGGTATCCGACAAAGCAGCAAGAAATGGAATTATTGAAAAGAGCGGAACGGCAAACACCGATTGAGAAAATCGACGCCATTCTGACAGTGAATGAATTATTGGAGTTACAGCGTCATGTGCGAGAAGTGACAGTAGACGATACGATTGTTTCTTATATTGTGGATTGTGCGGATGCAACCCGCCATCATGAGTCTGTTTCTTTAGGCGTAAGTCCACGAGGTTCAATGGCATTAATGAAAGCTTGCCAAGCTTACGCGTTCATAAAAGGGCGCACGTTTGTCTTGCCGGATGATGTACAATATTTGGCGTCGTTTGCATTTTCGCATCGGATGATTTTGCGTCCTGAAGCGAAATACGAAGGAATTGATGCAGAGGCAATTGTTAGTCGGATCCTCGAGCGTCAGCCGGTTCCGGTAATGCGCAGGTCTACTACTCTATGAAGGCATTGCGATCATTTGGGCGATTCGCGAGTGTCGTAGCCATTGGTACAGTTGCTTACGTCTTCGCAAAATTTCAAGGGGGCTTCGTTAGCTGGTTCATTTTCTATATGTTAATTCCATTTGTGACATACTCCGTGCTTCTCTACTTGTATCCGTTACGAGATCTAACCGTTGCACGATATATTGAAGATCGACATGTATCTAGGAGTGGACAGGTCTCCATTCGGGTGGTTTTAAAAAGGAACTTCCCTTTCCCTCTACTATATGTAATTCTAATGGATAGACGAGTTCACGCTAAGCGCGAAAAGATTGAACGGAAAATTATGCTCTTAGGATTTCGGAGAACATATGAGCACACCTATTTGCTAAAGGATGTTCAGCGTGGCGAATACACATTGCCGACAGTAGAAGTGGAAATAGTGGATTTTTTTAATTGGATTCGTAAAAGAAAAGTATTTTTTATACAAAATCATTTTTTAGTCTATCCGAGCGTAACCGATTTAGTGTATGAATCAGCATCTAATGGGACGAGCGAAGGGCAGCAACTCTCAGCTTTCATGCTAGCCAAGGATGCAACAACCCCATCCAGCATCAGAGAATATGCGCCAGGGGACCGAATGTCTTGGATTCATTGGAAATCATTTGCACGTACTTCGAAATTAATGACAAAAGAATTTGATGAACAGCGTTCCGAGCAACATACGTTGTTGCTGGATTGCGGAATATCGGAAACCTTTGAAGATGCAGTGGAGTTTGCTGCATCGATTGTTGTATCCGCCAGAGAGAATCATGCCAAGTTGACCCTGATCACAGCGAGTGACCAGCCGAAAGTGTTTCCATCGATACAATCCGCAGGTCAGACGAGGCAAGCACTAGTACATCTTGCGAAAATCCAACCTGAAGACACACAAAAGGTAAGATTGCCGATAGAGAAAGAGATATCTGGAGATGCGTTATTGCTTATTACAGGAAATCTTCGCATGGAGTTTGTCCGTAGCGTGTTGACATGTACTCATGATGCATCCACAATGGTTTGTTTTGTGCTCATAACAGATGAAACGAACAAAAAATCTCTAGAAGCTAATGTTAATCAAGTGAAATCGCTTGGTATTACGGTGAAAATGATTTATCCGTCTGATCGTTTATCAATGTCGAGAAAGACGGTGAATTTATGAAGAGATCAAAGTTGGATTGGAAAGTGCTGTTGTTTTTATATGCGCTCAGTTCCGTTTTGCTGTGGGAGTGGTTTATCCCGATTGTGGATTTGACGGATTTTGGACATCCATCTCTATTCATCATCTATCTAGTACTCTTTTTTGCATTGACTTTACTGCAACTGCCATGGTGGATCAGTGGAACGGTCCAGATTCTATATGTAGTATGGGCTATTCATTATATGTATTTTAATAAACTATGGATCTCTATAGCTGTGACAGGCTATATTTTGCAAGATGTCCAACAGAATGTCCTGTTGCTATTCCAAGGTAATCTCGGAGAATTATCGAATTTATTCCGTACGTTATTGTTGTTTGTGCTAGTTTGGATGATCGCTTATTTACTTCGTCACTGGATTGAAGTGCGACGTAGTATGATGATGTTCTTTGGTTTTACAATAATATTTGTAGCACTTTTGGATACGTTCACTCCATATGACGCTACTTCGTCTATAGTGAGAATTATGATAGTAGGCTTAGTAATTGTAGGTTGCCTTACAATAATTAAATTATCGGGTGATGAAGGATTGTCACTTCGTCCTAAGAGATTGCTTTTGCTTTCATTGCCAGTGGTACTGATTGTTGTATCTATCGGATTGCTATCAAGAAATGCACCGGTATATCCTCCTGCATGGCCAGATCCTGTACCGTTCTTACTATCGTTGAGTGGAGCGGAGGATAACGTATCTGACAACGGACAAGCCAGAGCGGGTTATGACCCCGATGATACGCAACTGGGTGGAGCTTTCGTCCAAAACAATCAATTGGTGTTTGAAGCATCCGTGGACGAACGGCAATATTGGCGTATTGAAACGAAAGATACATATACTTCAAAGGGCTGGATACAGGATGAAGAGTCAGATAAGGAGCTGCTGGATACAGGCGAAGATCTATGGAATAATCCCGCAGAAGGGGAAGTCTTGCGTGCTACACTGGATTTCGTTGAACCACTTCCATTTCTTGCTACTCCTTATGGCACGACGAAGATTTCCTCGCCTGAAGGTTTGAATCTGATGCACGAGATAACGACGAACCGACTATATTTGTTGATGGGGCTACAAGAAAAGATTGAACAGTATGAAATGGAATTTGTTGAACCTACATACATCCTGTCAGATTTGCAGAAAACAGAGATGGTGAACTATGAGACGGTTCCGGAAGATTTGAATAGCTTTGTCCAACTTCCAGCAGAATTACCGGAACGCGTGAAGGAACTGGCTTTATCGATTACAGAAAATGAAACGGCTGTCTATGACAAAGTGAAAGCCATAGAGCAATACTTCAAAAAGAACGGTTTTGTTTATGAAACGCAAAATGTTCCGGTGCCTGATGAAGAACAGGATTATGTAGATCAGTTTCTATTCGACACGAAAAAGGGCTATTGTGATAACTTCTCCACTTCCATGGCGGTCATGCTCAGGTCCGTAGATATACCAACGCGCTGGGTGAAAGGATTTGCGCCAGGAGAAATGGCATATAAAGCATCTGGGAAAAGTGTCTATCGCGTGACGAATGATGAGGCTCATTCGTGGGTAGAAGCATACATTCCCGAAATTGGATGGATGCCGTTTGAGCCGACACTAGGTTTTACACATCCAACAGAGATCGAATTCGACATTCCGAATGAAAGTTCTGAAGAAGAGGAAATTAAAAAAACTGTGAAACCGGAAGTGGAAAAAGAGAAAGAACTTCCTAAGAAAACAAAAGGTTCGCCTGCGTTCGACGCATTCAAACAAAAATTTGTATGGTTGTTCAGTCAATGGTGGATTTATGTATCATTGTTTGTGTTAATTGTAGGAGCAAGTTTAATTGTCTATAATAAAAGAAGCAATTGGCTACCGAAATGGCGTATAAAACAACTCAGGAAACTGCCAAACGGTCGCGCGAAATTTGAACAGCAATTCACACAGTTATTACAACAATTAGCTCGGACCGGACTGCCAAAAGATACCGCGATGACGCTTTCTAACTATGCGAAACTCGTAGACGAGCGGTACGGCGGAGATCGTATGACCGTATTAACCAATGCGTATGAAATAGGAATATACGGGAATGACTGGGAGACGCAAGAATGGGATAAGTTGAATGAAGTATGGGAAGATTTAATTATTAGTACAACATGTTGATTTTTTAGCGAAATATGCGTAAAATGTAGAGCGGATGATGCTTGAAATGTCCTCGACATATCTTGCACTAACGAACGTCAGCTATCATTGAATAGCAGTACCTGGATTCTTTGATGGAAAAGACGCGTGGAAAGTTGACTTTCTAACGCGTCTTTTGTAGTTGAGGCGTGAAATGGTATTAAAAAATTGGAAGAGGTGGATTAGTTGTCAAATGCTCCTGTGTTAGCCGGACAAGAAAAAGTTGTAGTTCTCGATTACGGCAGTAAGTATAATCAGCTCTTCACGCGTACAATCCGCGAATTTGGTGTGTATAGTGAGTTACACGCACATACAACGACAATTGAGGAAATTAAAAAAATGAATCCAGTCGGTATCGTACTTTCCGGCGGTGCAGCATCTGTCGGAGACGCGAAAGCGCATGATATCAATCCAGAAATATTTGAATTAGGTATTCCTGTATTGGGCATCAGTTACGGAGCTCAAGTAATCGTTGATCATTTAGGTGGGAAGGTAGAAAAGAATGCAGGCGGTGAAAGCAAAGAAGAAACGTTGACAGTGGATACGACGTCTACACTATTTGCTGGTCAGACTGACAATCAAAACGTCTGGGTTAGTCACAGCGCTGACATTGTCGAATTACCTGAAGGATTTACTGCATCTGCAAAAGATTCTGCTGGTAATATTGCAGCTATTTCAAACGATGAACAACAAATCTATGCGATTCAATTCCATCCAGAAGATTATCGTTCGGAAAACGGGAAAGACTTCTTGCGTAACTTTGTTTTTGAAATCTGTAAAGCTTCAGGCGATTGGACAATGGATCGTTTCATCGAGATAGAAGTAGAGAAGATCCGCTCAACGGTTGGCGATCGTAAAGTACTTTGCGCGCTAAGTGGCGGAGTTGACTCATCAGTCGTAGCTGCTTTGATTGACCGTGCAATAGGAGATCAGTTGACATGTATTTTTGTTGACCACGGATTGCTTCGTAAAGGCGAAGTTGAAAGTGTAGTTAAGACTTTCAGTGAACAGTTCAGTATGCACTTCATTAAAGTAGATGCACGCGAACGCTTCTTAAATAAGCTCGAAGGTGTTACAGATCCTGAACAAAAACGTAAGATTATCGGCAATGAATTTATTTACGTATTTGATGAAGAATCTGCTAAACTAGACGGCATCAAATATTTAGCACAAGGTACGATTTATGCAGATATCATCGAAAGTGGAACAGCAACTTCCGCAACTATTAAATCTCACCATAATGTGGGCGGTTTGCCTGAAGATATGGACTTCGAGTTAATCGAACCATTACGTGCATTATTTAAAGATGAAGTACGTGCGGTAGGTGCAGAACTTGGATTGCCTGAAGAAATTGTTAACCGACAACCATTCCCAGGTCCGGGACTTGGAGTTCGTGTGCTTGGTGAAATTACGGAAGATAAGCTTGAAATCGTTCGCGATGCAGACTTTATTTTACGTGATGAAATCGCAAAAGCTGGACTCGATCGTTCAATCTGGCAATATTTCGCAGTATTACCAAATATCCGTAGTGTAGGTGTTCGTAACGAACAACGTTCTTACGACTATGCGATAGGTATAAGAGCGGTTCATTCAGTAGATGGTATGACGGCAGACTGGGCTCGTATACCTTTCGATGTACTAGAAAAAATTAGTACTCGAATTACAACTGAAGTGGATCAAGTCAATCGTGTTGTATATGATATTACAGCGAAACCACCTGGCACTATTGAGTGGGAATAAGTTAAACAACAGAATATGATCGTATAACGCTGGGAATAAGGCCTGGAAGTCTCTACCGAAACACCGTAAATGTTTCGACTACGATTCAAAATAGAAATGTATTTTCTATTGGATTAAAGAAGAGGCATGCGAATTTATTTCGCGTGCCTCTTTTTACATAATGAGAGTAAGGAAGGTCACAATGAAAAAATACTTTGAGTTTGATAAGCTTGGCACCAATTATCGTCGCGAAATCATCGGTGGAATTACTACGTTTTTAGCCATGGCTTATATTTTAGCGGTAAATCCAATCATGTTATCTTTAGATGTTGTACCTGACCTGCCTGATTCCATGCGTATGGATAAAGGCGCTGTATTTGTTGCCACTGCACTCGCGGCTGCTGTTGGAACACTGTTTATGGGTTTAATAGCCAGATATCCGATTGGCTTAGCGCCAGGCATGGGATTAAACGCATTCTTCGCTTTCACCGTAGTGCTTACGTATGGTATACCATGGCAAACAGGATTGACTGGAGTATTATTCTCGGGATTAATTTTTATTGTTCTTTCATTAACAGGATTACGAGAAATGATCATCAATGCAATACCGGCACAACTGAAATTTGCGGTAGGTGCAGGTATAGGTTTGTTCATTACATTCCTAGGTCTGCAAAATGCCAAGATTATTGTGGCGGATGAAAATACGTTAGTAGGTCTAGGTGATTTAACAGCTGGTCCTACATTGCTAACGATCTTTGGATTAGTCATCACGATTGTCATGATGGTAAGGAAGATCAAAGGTGCTATTTTCTACGGAATGATTATGACCACGGCTTTAGGTATGGCGGTCAGTTTAATAGACGTGCCACACAAGGTAGTAGATAAAATTCCGTCAGTCGCTCCCACGTTTGGTGCAGCTTTTGATGCGATCCTTAACGACCCAGGATCATTGATGACAACACAATTTGTCGTGATCGTCATCACATTCCTGTTCGTAGACTTCTTCGATACAGCTGGAACACTAGTTGCAGTAGCTACACAAGCAGGTCTAATGAAGGAAGACCGTCTGCCACGTGCTGGCAAAGCGTTACTTGCGGATTCCTTGGCAACCGTAACAGGAGCAGTAATGGGGACATCCACTACCACTTCTTATATTGAATCCACTGCAGGTGTTGCGGCGGGTGCCAAAACAGGCTTTGCTTCTATTGTAACCGCCTTGCTGTTTTTACTAGCAATGTTCTTCTCTCCTTTACTACTAGTCATTACACCGGCAGTTACGGCTCCGGCTTTGATTATCGTAGGGGTATTAATGGTGTCGACATTAGGAAACATAGAATGGACTCGTTTCGAGATCGCAGTTCCAGCATTCTTTACGATTATCGCCATGCCGTTGACGTACAGTATCGCAACAGGTATCGCAATCGGTTTCGTTTTCTATCCTATTACGATGCTAGTAAGCGGTAGAAGAAAAGAAATTCATCCAATTATGTACGGTCTCTTTGTGATCTTTATTTTGTATTTCATCTATATCAAATAACAACAAACCGCTTCCTAGGCCAATAGGGGAGCGGTTTTGTCTATTCTTTAGGCTTCTCTTTAAAAGGCGTTAATGGCATTGAATCTAAAAGAAAGGAAAAAGAAATTAAAAAAGGTTGTCTATAGTTGTTGACAGTTTAAAATGCGTCTGATATAGTAATAGAACAGTCAAGAAAGAGACTGCAACATGAACCTTGAAAACTGAACAGCAAAACGTTAACGAAATACAGTTTGTGCATCTAACGATGACATAAACAAAATGAGTATCTTAATTGATGCCAGCAAATGAAACTCGAGCTAATCGAATTTCTCTTATGGAGAGTTTGATCCTGGCTCAGGACGAACGCTGGCGGCATGCCTAATACATG
>NZ_PDYR01000008.1:0-146638 GCF_002743165.1 Sporosarcina sp. P19
AATTCATGTGAGTCCTCCTTGGTTATTATTAGGGGTCAAGTAGTCGATGCCTTGACACCCCCGAATCATACCAAGGGGACTTTTCTATTTCAATAGGGCTCCACTAACCAAACAGGAATGCTCCGGGAGGATCAGGGGGACAGGTGAAACACCTAGCGAGCGAAGCGAGGAGTGTGGTTCACCGCCCGACCTCCGGAAAGCGTCCCCTCCGAAGCACCACTCCCTACCCCAACAGCCTCTCTTCACTCAAACCTCTTGCATACGAAACGCTTTCCGAACCACTGTAAAGAAAATCACCAAGGCCCCAGTGCTGCATGTCAATACTATAATACTAAGCGGCCAAGCCGAGCTGTCTCCCGCTAGTCCTACTAGCGGCGAAACCGTTGCACCGCCGATGAATGGCATCAGCCCGAGAAACGCCGCTGCGCTTCCTGCTGACTTGCCCTGACTCTGCATCGCAAGCGAAAACGACGCTGGCGACACCAAACCAACGCTCGACACCATAAAGAACAACGCCGTCGCAATTACGGCAAGTGGCCATTCATTCCAGACAGTCAACAAGAGTAAAATACTCGCCGCGAATGAAAGCAACACGCCTGCGCGCAAGAACTTCACCTCGTGAATTCTACCCGAAAGTCGACCTGTCAGTTGCGCCGCCGTGATAATCCCGACACCGTTCAGCGCGAAGAACAAGGAAAACTGTTGCGCCGTGACACCATAAATATTTTGTAAAACGAACGGAGATCCCGCAATGTACGCAAACATGCTCGACATGATCAAGCCTTGCGTCAACGCGATACCTATGAACCACTTATCTTTCAGTAGACCACTAAACGTCTTGACTACTGCGAGCATTCCACTCTCTGCACGTTCTTCAACCGGCAATGTATCTGGCAAGAAAAATGCCGTGGATAAAAACATCAACAAACCGATGATTCCGAGTAATAAGAACACCGCTGGCCACGAAGCAAAGTTCAGCACGACACCACCTACAATTGGTGAAAGAATCGGTGCTGCTCCACTGACGATCGACAGCATCGCCATGAATTTAGTTAATTCATTTCCTACATATAAGTCACGCGCGCAAGCTCTCGCGATCACAATTCCCGCAGCCCCTGTCATTCCTTGAACGAAACGTAATGCAACGAAAATCCAGATGTTCGGACTAAACGCACATAAGACGGAAGCGATGGCATACACGCTGAGTGTAATGACGAGAGGTGTCCGTCTGCCGTAAATATCACTTAACGGCCCGAAAATGAGCTGGCCTGCGCCTAAACCGATTAAGCAGGCTGTCAGACTTAATTGGACAAGTGATGTTGAAGCGTTTAAGTCATCCGCGACAATGGGCAATCCCGGCAAATACATATCCATTGATAGTGGGCCGAATGCTGACAGCGAGCCGAGTAATATTACAAGCCATACAGTTGGCAACGGTATTCTTTTTTGCAATGAAGTATTCATATATACAAAATCCTTTTCATCTATAGAGTTCATTCAGTATAGCAAAAAAGCAACCGCATTGGGTTGCCTTTTTACCATATGGACAATATAGTTCCGCCTAACGCACCGACTAGCACGACGATCCATGGAGGCATCTTCCAAAAGGTTAGCATGCTGAATAAAATCGCCGCCAATGCGAAGTCTTCTGGCCGCAAAATCGAGCTTGTCCAAATTGGATTATATAACGCCGAGAGTAAAATTCCGATGACCGCGGCATTGACTCCCATGACTGCTCCTTTGATTTTCGGATGATTGCGTAAAACGTCCCAAAAAGGCAGAGCTCCGACGATCAATAGAAAGGCAGGCAAGAAAATTGCAACCGTCGCGAATAACCCGCCTTGCCAACCGTTCATCACGGCTCCTAAATAGGCAGCGAACGTAAACAATGGTCCCGGAACCGCTTGCGTCGCACCGTAACCCGCTAGAAATGACTCATTTCCAATCCACCCCACCGGTACCAATTCCTGTTCCAATAAAGGCAAGACGACGTGTCCTCCACCAAATACGAGTGCGCCTGAACGATAAAAACTATCGAATACTGCAACCCAGTAAGACCCCGTCAGTTCCCGAAGCAACGGCAACATCCCGAGCAAAGTGAAAAACAGTGTTAAACAAATGATTCCCATTTTCTTTGATACGAGGAATTTGGACGAAACAGCATCTGACGTGTCATGAACTTTGAACAGCCATAATCCCACGAGTCCCGCTAGTATAATCACACCGACTTGCGTAAAAGCCGCTTGCCATAAAAGTGTAACGACGAGCGCTAGTAATGCGATGGCTTTTCGCTTAACATCCGGTGTCAAATTCTTCGACATCCCTACTATCGCATGTGCAACAATCGCCACAGCCACGATCTTCAACCCATGCAGCCAACCTGCTTCACTAATATCTGAACCAGCTAGAAGCGTGGCAAACAAGATCAACGCCACTACGGACGGCATCGTGAAACCTAGAAAGGAAACTAGCCCACCGACTACCCCTGCCCGTGCCACGCCGATTCCTATCCCTACCTGACTACTTGCCGGACCTGGAAGGAATTGCGCCAACGCTACTAAATCCGCATACCCTTTTTCATCCATCCACTTACGTTTTCGTACATACTCCTCATGGAAGTAACCTAAATGCGCAGTTGGTCCGCCAAATGAGGTCAGTCCTAGTTTAAGAGATACGATAAATAGTTCTACTAGTCTCTTTACAGAAGAAGCCGTATTATTCTTCATTTTGATCTCCTTTCATCTTATGTAATACTTTACTGCCGATCATCTCATGTCTACATTAATTTTCAATGGATTTAGTAGAATTTAACGATAACTTAACAATAGATGGACAAACAAAGGACTAATTGAAATTCTGATCAAATTCTACACCGTTCGCTATCTTTTTTCGCACAGTTTTTGTATGATGTACTCACTATCGATGTCAACAATAGATGGAGGAATTGAGATGCTAGGTCCACGTAAACCCGATCCGTTTTTCACAGCTTTATTGGACATCGCCAAGCACGTGCAGGAATCTATGCACTATGCGAACGATTTTCAGATCGATTCTGTCTCAGACCTGAAAGGTGTCAGCATTCGAATGAAGGAATATGAAACAGCTGGTGATACGTTAATTCATGAATTAATCACGAAACTGAATACCTCGTTCATGACGCCAATCGAACGGGAAGATATTTTGAATATCGCGATTGCAATGGATGATATCCTCGATGGCATGGAGCATTTTCTGGCTAACTTGGAGATGTTCTCTCTCATTGAAATCGATGAATACATGCAGAAGTTCATGGTCAATATTATGAAAAGTACCGATGAAATCGTTTTGGCGATGGAATTGCTGACGAAGAAAAAGCTAGTGGAAATGCGTACGCATGCTGTGCAGATTAAAGAGTACGAACGGATTTGCGACGAAGTGTTGCGAACTTCCATTAAGCAAATGTTCATTCGCGAAAAAGATCCTATCCGCATCATTCAATTGAAAGATCTGTATGAACTGCTTGAAGATACTGCAGACTTTTGTCAAGACGTGGCAAATAATATTGAAACAATCATTATGCGCAACGCGTAAGGAGTCCTAACCGATGGATACGATTCTCATACTCACCATTCTCGTCGTGGTATTTGCCTTGGCGTTCGACTTCATTAACGGTTTCCACGATACAGCCAACGCGATCGCTACTTCGGTATCGACACGCGCACTGAAACCCCGAACTGCGATTATGCTCGCCGCCACGATGAACTTCGTCGGTGCACTGACATTCACGGGCGTAGCGAAAACCATTACGAAAGATATCGTCGATCCGTTCTTATTAGAAAATGGTTCTCTCGTAATTTTGGCTGCACTCGTTTCCGCGATCATCTGGAACTTGGTCACGTGGTATTTCGGAATCCCTTCCAGCTCCTCGCATGCATTGATCGGATCTATTGCCGGCTCAGCGATTGCGGCGGCTGGATTTGGCATTCTGAATTACAGCGGCTTCATTAAAATCATTCAGGCACTGTTATTATCTCCTATCATTGCATTGGTCGGTGGATTTATTGTCATGACCATATTACGTACAGTATTAAAGAATCGGAATTTATTTAAAGCCAATCGTCGTATCCGCTACATGCAAATCGGCACGGCTGCGATTCAATCGTTCACACATGGTACGAATGACGCGCAAAAGGCTATGGGGATTATTACGATGGCCTTGATAGCAGCAGAATTACAGACAACCGATGATATCCAGCTATGGGTACGGATTGCGGCGGCTACTGCGATGGGAATTGGTACGTCGATCGGCGGTTATAAGATTATCAAGACCGTCGGCGGCAAGATTATGAAGATCCGACCGATTCACGGGATTGCATCAGATTTGAACTCCGCAGTCATTATTTTCGGTGCTACCCTTCTTCATTTACCTGTCAGCACGACACACGTAATCTCATCTTCTATTATGGGTGTTGGTTCAGCGCAGCGCTTGAAAGGTGTGAAATGGGGAGTCGCACAGAAGATTGTTTTGACGTGGATTATCACGATGCCGATCTCCGCTTTAATGGCTGCAGTCGCCTATAAAATATTCGCACTTTTCCTATAACTACCTAAGAATCCAAGCGACCATTCTCTTGAACTAATCTTTCGACTTGCTTTATCTGCCTTTTCTTGTTATGATAAAGAAGAATTATTTTTGTTCGACGTTGGTCTACGAGTTATCTCGACCGTTTTTTAGAAATTGAGCAAGGATAGTAATACAATGTGTACACGAGTGTGCACGAGGAGGAAACAAACATGGAACAAGGTAAAGTAAAATGGTTTAACGCAGAAAAAGGTTATGGCTTCATCGAACGTGAAGATGGCGACGACGTATTCGTACACTTCTCAGCTATCCAAGGTGATGGCTTCAAAACTCTTGAAGAAGGTCAAGACGTGTCTTTCGAAATCGAACAAGGACAACGCGGACTTCAAGCAACTAACGTTACTAAAAACTAATTTGCCTATACAAACCACTTCCTTTTAGGAAGTGGTTTTTTTGTGCATTTCTTTCCATATTTCTGTAACACTTCGCTATAGTTCCTTGTTATGATAAGCATAGACAAGAAAATAATGGATTTTTTGCATAGAGTGAGGAGGAATAAGGTTGCAACGTTTCGGGAAGTGGGTAACTCGATCATATAAATGGATTTTCACGTTTTGGATTTTGCTATTTGGTATGATGACGTATTTCGCCATCCAATTGCCCGGTCTACTGGCAGGAGACGGCTTCCGCGTGGACGGCGAGCATGAACAAGTGATGAAGATCGTCTCGGAAGACTTTGGCTTACCTGCAGAATCTTTGTTTTTAGTGTTTGACGGAAAAACTGACGCAGAAATCGATACTTCACTTGATCAGCTAGAAGAGCTCGGTGTCATGTCGGATATCGTATCCCCTCTAGCTGAAAAAGCGCAATATACGAAAGACTTATCCTATGCTTTGTTGCAATTTGATAAGGCGCCTGACGATATGCCGCAAGTCGTGGAAGATATTCGCGACGAAATTGATGGTCAAACAGGCGTGACACTCACTGGTGGAGGGGCATTTGAACACGATGTCAATCAGGCCAGTCAACGCGACTTGATGACAGCTGAAGCGATCGGTTTACCAATTGCGATTATCGTACTACTGTTTGCGTTTGGTACAATCGTCGCTTCCTTCGTTCCATTGATTGTCGGCATCGGCACAGTCGTCTCTACTCTCGGAATTCTAGCATTGCTCGGCAATACGGTGAACCTTTCCATTTTCGTGCTGAATATCGTACCGATGCTCGGTTTAGCCCTCTCTATCGATTTTGCGTTATTATTCATTAGTCGTTATCGGGAAGAACTGACCAAACGTAGCGTGACAGATTCTCTCGTTATGACGATCCGTACTGCTGGTCGCTCGATTATTTTCTCCGCGGTATGCGTGTTCATTGGACTCGGTGCGATGCTTCTCATCCAAGTAGATATTTTCATGAATATTGCACTCGGAGGTATGATTGTCGTCGGGATGGCGGTCATCTCTTCCCTTACTCTATTGCCTGCCGTTTTGCTAATGCTAGGCGATCGCATCCATACAGGACGTTTGCTGAAAGAGCGTGGCGAAGAGGCGAACGGTTGGAGAAAGTTTGCGCGTTATGTGATCAAGCGCCCCGTTACGATTGCGATCGTGGCGTTTGTGTTACTCGCCATTGCCGTAATTCCAGTGAAAAATATGGAATTGACGATCCCGCAGATTGATTCTTTGCCGGAAAACTTCGATACGCGTGTAGCTTTTGAACAGATGCAAGATACATTTGGTTTAGGCGACGAGAGTACAGTGTTCTTGATCGCAGAGCGTGACGGTAGTTGGAAGACGACGGAAGGTCTTCACGATATGTTAGCGTTACAAGATCAATTGGTGGATGATTCATTGGTCAAAGAAATTTCGACTATCTTTACAATCAGCGGAATCGATAACGTGGCGGAATGGGAGCAAACACTACGTATTCCGCAACTGTACGACCAGCTCAATCCGGTGTTGAAGAATTTCACCGACAGCGGTAACCGTTTATTCATTCCTGTAACATTACAGGCTTCCGGCAGTTCGAATGAAGCACAAGACTGGATCCGCGATTGGTCAGAGAAAGATACTGGCTTTAACATTTTGCTTGGTGGCGAACCGCGCTTCAACCAGGAAATCTTCGATGAAATAGCGGATCACATCGTCCACGTATTGCTCATTATCATTGTCTCTACCTTCTTCATCCTGATGTTCGCGTTCCGTTCATTGATCATTCCGGTGAAGGCGATTCTGATGAATATTCTCGGATTGTCCGCGACATTCGGCATTCTCGTCTACATATTCCAGTATGGCCACTTCGGATTAAATCCAGGTACCGTAGCGCTCATCATTCCAGTCATCGTCTTCAGTCTCGTATTCGGCTTGAGCATGGACTATGAAGTATTCCTCATCTCGCGCATGCAAGAAGAGTTTGCACAGTCATTCGATAATGATAAATCCACAGTCGAAGGATTGGCCACGACGAGTAAAGTTATCACGTCTGCTGCGCTGATTATGATCGTTCTAACAGGCGCCTTCGCGTTTACAGACGTCATGCCCGTGAAGCAAATCGGCGTCGGAATTGCAGTCGCAGTGGCGATCGATGCGACAATCATTAGACTATTGCTCGTTCCAAGCTTAATGAAACTGTTCGGCAAATGGAACTGGTGGCTACCGTTTGGCAAAGGCCTGTACCGTTCAAATAGCCAGAAATATAGTGTGAAAAAATGACATGGTGCGGTTGCGACGCATACAAAAAACTGTCGGGAATAGTACATTCCCGACAGTTTTTCTTATCTTTATTGCCAGCCAAACGTACCGATTTCGGTATACGACTGGGTGTCCATTGATTGATGATTCTTTTGTGTAGGATTGTTTTTGAAGGTAGCCTGAACCATTAACACGATGCCTACTACCGCCACAATCAACACCACGACCAGCCAAATCGCAACTGTTTTACCCTTCATTCGATATCACCTCTGTAGCTGTTATTTCGTTTTGACGGAGAATCCTTCTTCTTTTAAATAACTTGCCGCCTCTTGGTAATCTCCAAAGCCCTCTTCCAAGTTTACTTCATGATAAATATTAAAGAATCCATCTTCTTCAAGAAGTGTCAGCATCTGACCATTGGAATTCTGCCACGTTTCGGCGATTGTTGCAGGTTCCTCGACCTCTGTCGCCAACCCTTCAATTGCCGCACGGATCACTGCACGGAATTCATCCGCAGAGTATTCGCGTACATTGACTAAACCGCGGTCATCCGCTTCATAGCCTTCAACGTCTGCCACGTACACAAATGCATTACCGTTCGGGTGCAAATGCTGCACGACTACCGTTTTATCGTACAAAGACTCTTCATAATGATAGTTCAAGCGCTTCATCGACACTTCTTTCTTCACTAACTCCGGAAACTCTTCTATAATCTGTTGTTTTTCTTCAAATGTTAACATATTTATTCCTTCTTTCTAATGAAATTCGATCCTCATCTTGTCCGCCATTCCGTAATGAGGACAAGCAATATAACGACTGCAAATGCGACTATATAAAACCAGGAAGGTACACTGCTCACACCACCGAACATGCCATCCACTCCTTCCAAACTTTCCATTCTTTTTTTAGTATACCCTTTTTCCCGCTACTATTGAGGATAATTTTCAACATTTCATAGTTCCTGCTGTATTGCCAAGGTACAAACAGAGTATAATGTAATGGAGGAGTGGGTTTCTTATGATAAAACGCCTGTTTCAGTTACTCTTTCTCGCTGTACTACTCTACGCTTTCAAGCCCTTATGGGAAGGTCCTGTATCGCAATATGTGGACTTATCGTTTCTCGACCCGCTTGATGCCAAAGTAGAAACCGTGCTGAACGAGGAAGTAGTTGGATCTGCGCTTGACTATACAAAAGAATCGATTGTCGATTTAATTACATTTGTTTCCGATAAAGCAAACGGAAGCAGTCCCCCAGATGAAGTCGCTCAACCCGTGCTCGATGCACCGGCAACAGGCATTATTTCTATTCACAATATTGAAATTGGTACAACCGAAGCGCAAGTGAAGGAAAAGCTAGGCGACCCTATGCGGAAGTCCGTCAATGAATATGGTACGGAATGGCTGACGTTCCATGACAACTATCAGAACTTTGTCATGCTGTCATACGATATCAAACGTCGTGTCAATGCGATCTATACAAATGATCGTCTGATCGCTTCATCCATCGGCATCGAATACGGTGTGCCAAAATCGGAAGTACGTGAAGAGCTCGGTGAACCGATTTCCGAAATACGTAAAGGTACGAACATTTATAAGTTGCAAAACGATGAAGGCATGGACATCTTTCATTCGGATGGTCTCTATATGTATGTCTTTTATGATTTGCATAAAGAGAATACCGTAACTGCAGTACAATTGATTTCGGATTCGCTAGAGCAAAAAAAATCCGCGCTCTATGCTCCTCAAAACGATGCGATGCGCAAAGGCTTTGAGATGCAACTATTTGATTTGACGAACGCAGCAAGAGTTCGACACGGTCGCTCCATTTTAACATGGGATGAACTCGCATCTGAAACGGCACGTCTGCATAGTACCGATATGGCAGTGCAAGATTACTTCAGTCATGAAAACTTACAAGGCGAGTCCCCTTTCGACCGCATGAAAAAACAAGGCGTCCAATTCGTCAGTGCCGGTGAAAACCTAGCTTACGGTCAGTCTAGCAGTATTTTTGCGCATGAAGGGCTAATGAATTCGAAAGGCCACCGAGAAAACATATTAATCCGTGACTACCAGTTCCTTGGGATCGGTGTAGATTTTAACGACAAAGAACAGCCATTTTATACGGAAAACTTCTTCGCCAAATAAGGGAATTTCCTTTCATTACGGACAGTTATCCAGTAAAATAAAGAGAAGGACTTTGGTAGATCGAAGACCTTCATTACAGCATTAAAGGAGATTATCAATTGAAAAAATTTGCTGCATTTTTCTTGGCCGCGACGTTGATTTTGTCACCACTTGGAAACATCATCTTCCAAGATGAAATTACTGCCGAAGCACGTGGCTATAAGTCTGGTAAGAAGAGCTTCAGTACACCTAATCGTGTGCAACCGAATAAAGCTGAAAAGAAACAAGATACTAATCAAAGTAATGATAAAGCAACAGCAGGTAACACAGCGAAGAAGCCAGGCGGTATGGGTGGCGGCTTGATGAAAGGTCTACTCGTTGGTGGACTGGCAGGTCTATTATTCGGCAGCTTGTTTGCGAATATGGGTATGCTTGGATCCATTATGGGCTTGCTGATTAACGTGTTAGCGATTGTCTTCATCATTTACATGGTTCGGAAGATTTTCGCGATCTTCAAAGAGAAAGAGCGTAAACGCAATGAGGATATGAATCAATGGAACAACAGATAATCTACGAACAAGACGTAGTAAATGCAGTATGTGTATTGATTGCAAAAGAGTCACGTGCAATGCCAGACGACGTGGAAGTCGAACTTGCTTACGATGATGACACTGGGTTTTCAGCAGATGCCGAGCTTCATGGCAAGATGCATCACTTGGATACCTCCCGTCTCGTCGAAGCGCTTCGCCTTTGGATCGAGCAGTATCTCGATCAGGATCCGATGGCAGCAGGCATTCAGCTGAAGCTGGATGATGAAGAAGGGATTATCGCGATCGTTCGATAATCAACAGGACGCCCCTTTCCGGGAGGGCGTTCTTTTTTGTGTTCAATTTATTGAATTGGAGAGGCTAGGGTTGGGGTTGGGATTTGCGCTTCGGAGGGGACGCTTTCTGGAGGGTGGGCGGTGAACCACACCCCTTCGCTTCGCTCGCTGGGTGTTTCACCTGTCCCACTGATCCTCCCAGAGTCGCCCCTCCTACGCTCCAATCCCTTGCAATGCGAGTGGGTTATACTTTTTGTCGTGCATTAAAGTAAGTGTTGTAATCCACTTTTGAACTTCTGCACTTGAATTAAAATAAGTTAAGACAAAACAATAATTCTCACAATACCTACAGTGAGTGATCTAAGTACCCGCACTATCAACGTAGGATGGAAGTGGAAGATGGCGGCGAAGTGCAAAGATGTGCTCCTAACGCTTCGCTTTTACTCGCAAAAGCCGTTCTTCGTTACGGCTCTTCCCGCAGGATCAGCTTGATCAGGTGAGACAACCAAAAAGAGCGCAGCGAACTGGTCGGCTCACCGCGAGCCCATGGGAAAGCGTCCGTCAACTGGAGCTTCCATCCCTTCGCACTTACTAATTAACTTACTCTTCCCAAGCACTTGCTCTAGAACTTGAACAAATTCAAACACTACACAAAAAGGATGCCCCAAAACTCCAGGACATCCTACTTTATTTATTACTTCATTTTCTCAGATGTAATCTCTGCACAAGCAAATGGTGTTCCTGAATCGCCTGCTGGATCTGTGATGTTATCATCCGCACCTTCATGGATAATCAACGCGGATCCGTCTTCATCAAGTAATGAATTATCTTTTCCAGACTCAAGTGTGACCGCATCTGTCGTCACAGTAACTTTTGCGTTTCCATCTTCATCCGCCACAAGATTTTCCAAGTCCCCTGCATGGTGTCCTTCTGGATTTTCTAATCCGTGCTTTTTATCCGTTGGGTTGAAGTGACCGCCAGCAGACTCTTTAAAGTCCGGTGCTGTACAGACGCCCGTTTCATGGAAGTGCATGCCATGTTCACCCGGCTCAAGGCCCGTTACGTCAACGTCCATCGCTACACCAGACGGTCCTTGCGTAAGCGTTACGGAACCGATTTCTTCCCCGTCAACATTCATGACTGGTGCCATTACTTCAGGCTCGGCTGTTCCTTCTTCTTCCACAACCGGATCACCGCTACCGTTCACCGGTTCTTTTTCTTCATCCGCCGTGCCTCCACAAGCCGCCATCAGTAATGCTGATCCCAATACAATACTCGGTAGTTTCCACATAATTAAATTCCTCCTTGTGTAAGTTATGTACATTGTAGTTCATTACCGCTTGGATAATGAACTCATAGTGTGTAGTGTACCCACTTTTATAATTTTCTAACATGCTGCTGAAGTTTTAAGAGCGGATTTCAAGTTGAATAGAGCGGTTGTAGGGTTGCATTGAGCGCTTAACGTCTGACTTTGAGCGGATTCAGCGTTGTATTGAGCGCTTTACGACTGACTTTGAGCGGATTCAGCGTGGCATTGAGCGCTTATCCACTGACTTTGAGCGGATTCAGCGTGGCATTGAGCGCTTACCCACTGACTTTGAGAGGATGCAACGTCACATTGAGCACTTATCCACTGACTTTGAGCGGTGCCAAGGCTTCATTGAGCCCTTAACGCCTAACATAGAGCACTCAACCAGAAACTATGAGCGCACACGCCAAAACATAGAGCACCCGGCCAATTTAACGAGCGTCCACCTTCACCGCCCCCCTCCCAACCATAAAAAACACTCCAAGGAACCACCCTCAGAGCGTTCTCTACCCACATTACATTCCACAACACTCAATCTTCAATCAGCGGGTACACACCATTCTCATCATGCGTCTCCGTCCCGACGACTGGCGGATTAAAGACGCAAATCAAGCGCATGTCATCTTTTCCACCGCGTAAATAGTGCTCGTCGTGTTCATTTAACGCATACATCGTGCCATCTTTGATTGGGTAGACTTTGCCGTCCGCGATCGTTTCGATTTCACCATCGCCCGCCACACAGTATACAGCTTCTAGGTGGTTTTGGTAATGGATATGCGTTTCCGTTCCAGCGTAAATAATCGTTTCGTGGAACGAGAAGCCCATATTGTCTTTCTTCAGTAAGAAACGTCGGCTTGCCCACGTTTCTGCCTTCGTTTCATTTTCGCTACCAATAATTTCATCTACTGTACGTACTATCACTGAACATTCTCTCCCTTAGTTTTTTACGATTTCTTCAATCGCTTCTTCTAGAATATCGAATCCTTGATCAATGCCTTTTTCATCTATAATCAATGAACCGAGGAATTTGACAACTTCGCCTTCAGGTCCAGACGTTTCAATGATCAAGCCTTTTTCGAATGCTTTTGCACAGATTTTATCTGCATAGTCTTCCTTGCCTTCACCACAGACGATTCCTTGCATGAAGCCGCGGCCACGAGTTGTAGCTTTCAACTGTGGATAGTCTTCGACGATTGTTTCCATGCGCTTCGTGATGAGCTTGGATTTTTCTTGTACCGATTTAGCGAATTCATCTGTTTCCCAGTACGATAAAGCTTCAGTCGCTGTTAAGATGGCCATGTTGTTACCGCGAAATGTTCCGTTATGCTCAGCTGGACCGAATGTATCGTATTCTGGTTTGATCAGCGTGAGTGCTAATGGTAATCCGTAGCCACCAATGGATTTTGACATGCAAATGATGTCAGGTTTAATGCCAGCTGGTTCAAAACTAAAGAATGTTCCAGTTCGACCGCAACCTGCTTGAACATCATCGACAATTAGTAAGATATCGTAATTTCTGCAGAGACGTTCTACTTCACGCAACCAGTTAAAGCTTGCGGGATTGATGCCGCCTTCCCCTTGTACCGTTTCGAGAATCATAGCTGCTGGCAAATCTAAACCACTGCTGGCATTAGCTAAATATTTTTTGAGGAAGGTCAAGGATTGATCTTCTTCTAAAAACGTATCGAATGGCATAGACGTCGTATTGTTAAGCGGCACTCCGGCTCCACCGCGGTTGTATGCGTTGCCTGTTACAGACAATGCGCCAAGCGTCATGCCGTGGAAACCGTTCGTAAAGCTTACAATATTTTGTCGTCCCGTTACTTTGCGGGCAATTTTCAGTGCACTTTCGACTGTATTCGTCCCAGTAGGACCAGGAAACATTACTTTATAGTCCATGTTTCTCGGCTGCAAGATCACTTCGTTAAATCGTTCAAGAAATTCTTTACGAACCGTTGTGCCCATATCCAAACTATGTGAAATTCCATCATCTTGAATATATTCAATCAGCTTTTCTTTCATTTTTTCGTTGTTGTGGCCGTAGTTCAAAGCACCTGCGCCGGCGAAGAAATCGATATATTCTTTACCTTCCGTGTCCCACATCTTATAGCCTTTTGCTTTGTTGAAAACTGTTGGGAAACTTCTGCTGTAACTTCTCACTTGCGACTCGCGATTCTCGAATACTTCCATTACTTTCTGACTTTTTGTCAGTACCATGTGTAATTAATTCCTCCGTTAGATTCTGTATTTTTCCAGTGTCAAGTTGCGACAATCGGCCAGTTTCTCAGAATGGTCCAATGCGGAACAGTTTTTCTGATTCGTGCCCGCAACCCGGGAATTGATCTTTCGTATAACCATCTGTGATCGTGCATTCCGTCCCTAAGTCACGTGCTAAGCCTTTAAATAGATTTGTTGACGGAATATTAGATGGCGTAACTGTTGTTTCTAGATACCGAATATTCCGACATGCATCACTTTGCAAAATCGTATGCAACATACGCGAAGCCAAACGCTTACCTCGTACAGATTCATCGACTGCCACTTGCCAGATAAACAAGGTATCTTGCGCTTTTGGTTGAATAAAGCCTGAAATGAAGCCTACAAGCTTTCCGTGATCTTCTACTACGATACTCGTGTCGCTGAATTGATCTGCCCACAGCAAATAACTGTAGGAGGAATTCAAATCGAGTATTTTCGTATCCTTAATGAGCTGCCAGATGAACTTTCCATCTTCTACAGTCGGAATACGAAATGAATACGGATCGTTCGGATCTAGTCCTGCAATCGAAACTTTGTGTTTAATCTGCAAACAGTTTCTCCTCCAAGTTCTCTTACATGTAGTTTTACAAATTTTCATCATCTGAAATTCTCTAAGATGTGTGCTTCTTTATCCGAGAACACGATCTAACTGAAATACGTTCGTCGAATAGTCATCAATGTGAGGTTTTAAGGACCGAGCAAACACGCTCGGCAGATTCTTCTTATGAATCTAGCGGATATAGCAAGGGTACTTACGTAGAAAAGCCAAAATGGAGATTCGTGCTGGCTACTATGGGTGCTATCTTTCTGCCTTGCGGTATGAAGTGCAAAAAAGAGCGCCTTTACAAAAGCGGGGAGCTTTTGTTCATGGAAACAGCAGATATATTAAAGATTCGCTGATATGAAAGACACTTTCAATATCTTGAATTTACTACCATACGCATTCATCCAACCAACGTTCACACACTGTTGAAGAAGCAAACTATGTGTCTCCTCTGACACTGGTTGTAATTATAGGAAACTCTGAAAACGTTGTCAACAGTAAATATATTATTTTATTTATTTGATTAAAAAGTAAAAAGCTGCTAAGTCAGACAGCGTATAGCCTAAGAGCGAATATAAAAAACCGGAAACATTTTTCGTTTCCGGTTGAATTTTATGAAAACAATATCTTTTCTAATTCCATTGGTGCAATATATGTATCCCCTTGATAAACACGCATATTACCACCTGAAATTTCATCGATCAACATGATGTTTCGCTCAGGATCGCGACCAAATTCCAATTTGATATCATATAGCTCTAACCCTTTTTCCGCCATCTCTGATCGAACGACTTCAGAAATTTGTTGAGTTAATTCTTTAAGCGTTGCGTATTCTTCATGCGTTAAAATATGAAGTTGCGCCAAAGCATCTTCTGAAATAGGTGGATCTTGACGTTCATCGTCTTTTAGCGTCACTTCCACGAAAGCATCCAATACTTGCCCTTCTTCAGCATACGCACCGAATCTGCGCAAGAAACTTCCGACCGCACGGTATCGACAAATCACTTCTAATCCTTTACCAAAGACCGTAGCAGGTTTCACCGTCATCGTTACTTCATCCAGATCAGCATCGATATAATGTGTTGGTACGTTTTGCTCCTCCAATTTCTCGAAAAAGTATTTCGTCATGCGAAGTCCAGACTTCCCAGCACCATCAATCGTCAGGCCTACTGTGTTAGCACCTGGATCGAATACACCATCTTCCCCTGTTACATCATCCTTGAATTTCAATAGCACGTGGCCATCTTCCAAGCGGTAGACGTCTTTCGTTTTACCAGAATAGGTTAATTTCATCCGTACGATTCTCCTCTATTCATAAATGTGTACTACCTATTCAGTATAAAGCACTTTGACGAGAAGAAAAAGTATTGTTTGACGAAAGTTGATAGGCATCACGGCAGATTTCACAAAATACTCTTATACTTAGGATCACACATACACTTTAAAGAGGAGGAAATGAATCATATACTTTCATACAGTTACCTTCTATCTTTTATTCGGAGCGCTTTTTGAAATATGTACTAAGTAGCATACGTACTCTTCCATCAAGGCAAGTATGGAACCGACTCTACAAGAAGCAAGCATCCTTTGAAACAACAAAATTATGGAAATCACTGTAAATAGTGTAGAAATCGGTATCGCTAATCAAATCGCTGAATGAGTACATATGTAAAAGAAACTCTTTTCATTCCGCCATACACATGATATGCTAGATATGAAAACTAAATATTTTGACCATTAGGGGAATCCTTCACAAGGACTGAGAAAAGAGTGTGGCTCTGAAACCCTTATCACCTGAACAGATTAGCACCTGCGGAGGGAAGTGGCGAGTCGTTCCGGATATATTTCTGTCGACATTTCTACCACTTTCCGATTCGGGAAGTGGTTTTTTCTATTGGAGGGGAATGAATGAAATTACTTGGCGTGACCGACGACCGCCTTTCAATTGATGAACTGACGCTACACTTGCAGCAGACTGCACCGTTTCTTGACGCCATCATTTTGCGGGAAAAGTCCAAGACAGATGAACAGCTTGTAAATATAGTCACGCGCCTTGCATGTGCTGGATTTCCACTCAACAAGCTCATTCTACATGCCAGACCTCACCTAGCTAGCAGGCTGAACCTATCAAAAGTACAGCTGACCGGTTATGGCATGTCTTTACCAGATGCACATCAAGAATTTCCTGAGCTGGCATTCGGTTGCTCGATTCATTCGTTGGCAGAAGCAAAGGAAGCTGTGAAAGAAGGAGCAGACTGGCTTTTGTACGGGCATGTTTTCGAGACGAAATCGAAGCCCGGACTGCCAGCGCGCGGAACGGAGGAATTGTTTTCTATTGCAGAGTGTAGTTCGATTCCCGTGTATGCAATCGGCGGAATTCAGCCGCATCACTTGCCCAATTTACAGCGAAACAATGTAGCAGGTGCTGCCGTATTATCCCCTATGCATTCACTAAAAGTCTTACAAAGTTATAGAAATGGAGTGTCGTCTGATGGAGAAAATGATTGATTTGAACGGAAAATCGTATTCGGTCGTTCCGGAAGTAGGGACGATTCAGCAGTTACTTGAGCATTTAGGACTTGGCGATCGTATTTTGATTGTGGAGAAAAACAAAGAGATTTTGCAGAAAGATTACTATGACGCACCAATTATGGACCGAGACCAAATTGAAATCATACATTTTGTAGGAGGCGGATGAAAATGTTAAAAATAGCAGATAAAAAATTCTCTTCACGGTTATTACTAGGTACGGGGAAATATCCTTCATTTAAAATACAAAAGCAAGCAGTTGAGGTATCAGAAGCAGAGATCCTGACGTTCGCGGTACGACGCATGGATATTTTTGAGAAGTCACAGCCCAATTTCCTCGAACAACTAGATTTAACACGCTATACATTGCTACCGAATACGGCAGGAGCAAGCACAGCAGAAGAAGCTGTACATATCGCACGTCTCGCAAAAGCATCCGGACTTTGCGACATGGTAAAGGTGGAAATCATCGGGTGTAGCCGTTCATTGCTCCCCGATCCCGTGGAAACATTACGCGCGTCGGAAATGCTGTTAGAGGAAGGCTTCATTGTATTACCCTATACGTCAGACGACGTAGTGCTTGCAAGAAAACTATGTGAATTAGGTGTTCACGCTATCATGCCAGGTGCTGCGCCGATCGGTTCGGGCAGAGGCATTCTGAACCCACTGAATTTATCCTTTATTATTGAGCAATCCAATGTACCTGTCATCATTGACGCAGGCGTCGGCTCGCCAAAAGACGCGGCTTTTGCGATGGAACTCGGAGCAGACGGCGTTTTACTGAATACCGCAGTATCCGAAGCTGCAAATCCTGTCATGATGGCAGAGGCAATGAAGTTGGCGATTGAAGCGGGACGCCTCGGCTATAAGGCAGGACGTATGCCAGTACGCGATTATGGCGTAGCTAGCAGTCCGACTGAAGGGCTCGTGACAAATTGAGCAGTAAATATTCTCGGCAAGAGCTGTTTGCACCTATCGGACTAGTTGGGCAACAACGTATCCGCGAGGCAAAAGTTTTCGTCTTAGGAGCTGGTGCACTCGGCTCTTCCGGAGCGGAGATGCTGGTGCGTGCAGGTGTCGGCGAACTGACGATTGTCGATCGCGATATTTTGGAGTGGACTAATCTTCATAGACAACAATTATACACAGAGCAAGATGTGATCAATCAATTGCCGAAAGCGATCGCAGCGGAAAGTAGATTGCGTGCTATCAATAGCGATGTGAAAGTTCGCGGGATTGTGGCGGATGTAACGCCTGAAAACGTCCTCGAGTTATTCGAAGGACATCAGTTCATTCTCGACGGCACAGATAATATAGAAACTCGGTTATTAGCAAACGACGCTGCATTACAACTCGGCATACCATTCTTCATGGGTGCTTGCGTCGGTAGCTACGGGCTGACGTTTCCTATCGGTGTAAAAGAAGGATCACCTTGCCTCCATTGTCTGCTCGAAGCTTTGCCGCCACAGTCTTTGACTTGCGATACAGTCGGCGTCATCTCGCCAATCGTTGTCACAACTGCCGCCCGTCAAACCGCCGAACTGCTGAAGTGTATAACGGGCGCGACGGTGGAACCCCGCCTCGAATCCGTTGATCTATGGACAGGCGAACGCGCCGCAATGAACGTGCAAAGCATGAAGAAGCCCGGTTGTCCAAGTTGCTCAGACACCCCTGTCTATCCTTACCTGTCTGCCAACGAAGTCATGCGGACCGCTGTACTGTGCGGACGTGATACCGTGCAACTGACATGGCCGAAAAACCGACAAGTAGAACTAATACCATTCGCCGAATCCATCCGCGATATCGTTTCTAATTTAAAACAAAACCCTTATTTAGTTTCCTGTGAATATAACGACCATCGCCTCGTGTTATTCCGCGATGGCCGGATGTTGGTGCATGGAACGAAGGATATCACGGCTGCTCGGAAGATTGTGGCTGGTTTGCTCGGGTGATGGTTGGAGAATAGAGCAGTCGTGCGTGGTTTCATGAGCGGATAACGTGTCTGATAGAGCGGGTAGCTGGCGGCATTGAGCGCTCGTGCAATTTTATGAGCGGTTCACTCGCTGGATTGAGCGGATAGCGTGTCGCATAGAGCGGGTAGCCCGTTACATTGAGCGCTCCCACAGTTTTATGAGCGCTTAACTCGCTGGATTGAGCGGGTAGCCCGCAGCATTGAGCGCTGCCACGATTTTATGAGCGGCTCCACGAGTAAACTCTGGATTGAGCGGGTAACATGTCACATAGAGCGGGTAGCCCGTTACATTGAGCGCTCCCACAGTTTTATGAGCGCTTAACACGCTATATAGAGCAGTTAACACAACGCATAGAGCGCTCCACATCGAACATAGAGCGCGCCCCCACAATCCCACAAATATAAAAACGCTTCAGAAAGCCATAAAACGGCCGTCTGAAGCGTTTATTTCATTACTTATTCAACATCCCACTCACTCAGTCAAACCCAAATCCTTCTCAGCCGTACTCTCCAACTTCAACACACCATCCGTCATTTTGTATACCTTATCCACGTACTTAATCAACCGTACATCATGTGTCACAACAATGGTCGCCGTCTGATTAGACTTCGTTTCATTACGCAACAACTCCATCACTTCAAACGCTCGATCAGAGTCGAGTGAAGCGGTAGGCTCATCTGCTAAAAGAATTGATGGCTTACTGAATAACGCTTTGGCAATCGCCACACGCTGCCGCTCGCCGCCCGATAAATCAGAAGGGTAATTCTTGTGTAACTTAGTAATACCTAAATCCTCGTATAGCTTACGTTGCTCGTCTTTTGACATATTATCTTTCTTCACTTTATTCAGCAATTCCAGCTGCTCATCGACAGTTAAAAACGGCACGAGGTTGGAAGCTTGCAAAATAAAACCAATTTCCTGTAATCGGACTTTAGAACGCTGCTTTTCATTCAGCTGCGATAACTCTTTGTCATTAATGATGACTTGCCCTTCGCTTGGAGATTGTAGACCGCCAGCCACCGTCAGGAACGTACTTTTACCTGAACCCGATGGACCGATGACTGCGACCAATTCGCCACGTTCGACTATGAAATTGGTCTCCTTCATCGCTTCAACGAGCGTATTGCCTTCACCGAACGTCTTTTTCGCGTTTCGTAATTCCAGTACCATCGTCTTACCCCCCTATCGCTTCGAGCGGATCAATTCGGATAATCGTCCAAACCGAAATGACAGCTCCGAGAATCGCCACTACTATTAAAATCAAACCATAAAGTATCATGGTAGGTATATCGAACATGATAGGAACTGCATTCGGCAGAAAGCTTCCCGCAAGTAAGGTCAGACCAAATGCGAGGACAACCCCGATTAGCGCAAGAATGAATGTCTGTGCGACAACCGATCTTGCCAAATAAGCACTGGAAATCCCCTGCGCTTTCATCAGACCAAACATGCTGATTTTCTGTACTGTCAATACGTACAAGAAAATCGCAACGATTGCAGCTGAAATAACAAATAGGAAGTAAATCATATACGTTAACGTCAAATTCTGCTCTGTATAACCTGGCAGATTCTCGATAAACGTTTCTGTTTCAATGATTTCCGTATTGTCGGGCAAGGATAGTGTATCCCAGTCTTTATCTTTGACGACAACCGCATTGACTACGTCTTTATTCATTGCATAGGCGTCACCGAATTTAATTTTTTGCATATCATTTAACTTCATGTAGAGAATAGGCGATGCATTAAAACGCGCTTTTTCCGTGAAGCCGACAATCGTCAGTTCCGTATCAGATGATGACAACTCGAGCGTATCTCCGATCTTAAAGCCTTCATCTTTCAACACGTCGGATGCCACGACGCCGTTTTGAACGTAAAACGTTGGGTCCCCTTCACTAACTTCCGGCTTAATGAACTCTTCCCTATCAATACCGAAGAGCATAACATTTTGCTTGGTATCACCATTGTTCGCTATGGCACCCATTTGGCTAACAACAGCCGTTTCTTTCGCATCCAGCTCATCGGCTGCTTCCTTGTTGAGTGCCGATTCGTATAAACTCTTATCCGATTCCTCTGTCAGTAAAACCGCATCGACTTTCCAAGTGTCAATTGCTTCCCTGTTCATGCTGGCTAATCCATTTGCCAGTCCGGATAGGAAAAACACGAGGAACGACACCAATAGCAAAATCGATGTAATGAGTAAAAACCGTAATTTATTCTTCTTGATTTCGCTCCAGGCTAAAAACATTCATTCTCACTCCTTTTAATCGGACATTTATAGCTACTTCTTTCGATATGCCATGAATCAATATAATTCATAGTCTGATCTTCCGTTTTATTCTACCGACACGAACAAACTGCTATTTTCTTAGTTGTTTACACTTTGTATAATGTTTGTATAAGTTAATTATACATAGTTCTAACTATAAATACTAGAATAATTGACTGCATAGACCTATTTCATACTTTTTGATTTCCTGCTGATCAAAAAACCTACGATGAAACCATATACAGCGTGTCCGGCAATCCACCAGAACAAGGAAACCATGTTCGTGACATTTGGTGTTCTGTCAGAAAATGAAGTCGTCGGATATAGTACTAAACCGATGGCGACATTCACTAAAAAAGGGAACATAATCGCATGATTGCGGATGAAACCACTACTTTTATCGTACAACATCGCCAGTATAATACAGAGCACCACCGAAACAATCAGATGAAAAAACACCTCAATTACTTCTGGAAATGCATACTCTTTTATAATAGGTATGTAATCTACATTCAACAACAACGTATATACTTTGTGCCCTGTAAGCGACTGCACTGATTTTAAAAAAGCAGCGAGAAAAATACCCGTTACGATACCGATCCACGTACCTTGTACAATATATGTAGTTTTCATTTTGACACCTTCCTAGAATGTAAAAATAACAAATTTGACTTGTCTCGTCAAATCTATGTATAATGTTAGACATGAAGAACAGAGCGATAATTGATCGCTAATTCTAGTACACAGAAAGGTTGATTGCTTTGAAGCCGTCGCCTGAAACCCCTACGTATACAATTAAACAGGTTGCAGATCAAACAGGCTTGTCGAGGCAAGTCTTGAGGAAGTGGGAAGAGCGCTATGATATCGTGATTCCACAGCGTCTCGATAATGGCTATCGAATCTATCATGATGAGGACATTCGATTATTTTTGCTAATGAAGCGCTATGCAGAAGATGGCTTTGCGCTATCACAAGCAGCTGAAATGGCAAAGTCCAAGAAAAACTCCACTATTCCATCGAATCCTGAAAATCCCTATTTAGAAGATACACTGAGCGATTTACTGCGTCACGGTACAAATTGTGATGAGCTAGAATTAAACTTCTCCTTACAAGCGGCCTATCATCGATTAGGACTTGAACACCATCTGCAGCAAATCGTTATTCCATTCTTACAGCAAGTAGGCGATCACTGGGCAAGTGGTGATTGGGACGAATATCAGGAAGCCTTGTCGAGTCTCGTCGTACGGGATCAACTCGTCCAGCTACGGCGCAACTTTCACTATCGGGAAGACTCACCCATATTGCTAGGCGCTTGCCTTCCACATGAATCACATGAAATTCCGGTGCATATTTTTTTACTGCAACTCATGCTCAAAGGTTGGCGTACAGCGATGATTGGATCTACACCAGCTCCTGGCGCTATCCAGTCTCTTGTAGAAAAGATCCAGCCTGCCAAAGTGTTGTTGTCGGCATCCACTACGTTTCCGTTTGAGAAGGATCCGCAGATGATAAAGGAGTTGGACGAGTTTGCAGGCCAACATCCTAGTACCGAATTTTATCTGGGCGGATACGGAGCGTTCATTTGGGCGGATCGGCTGCATCTACAACATATTCATCTACTTGAATCGATTGACGAGATTTAAGAGTTTTTACATGTATCATACGCTGCCAATGCACGTGCACGGGCAGCTTGGTGGTCAACAATCGGAGCGGGATAAGTTATACCAATCGTAACTCCTGCTGATTCCAATACATCATTTGGTGCTTTTGCCGGTTGAAATACATACTTTATTGGCATATCCGTTAACTCGGGTAGCCACTTTTTTATATACTGCGCTTCTCCGTCAAATTTCTCCGCCTGAAGAATCGGATTAAACACTCTAAAATATGGTGTGGCATCAAAGCCACTGCCCGCCACCCATTGCCATCCCAACGCATTGTTCGCCAAATCCAAGTCCACGAGCGTCTCTTCAAACCACGCCATGCCCTCCCGCCAATTGATCAATAAATGTTTGATCAAAAAAGAAGCTACGACCATCCGCACACGGTTATGCATATAGCCGGTTTCCCATAATTCCCGCATTCCCGCATCGACTAACGGATAGCCGGTATGCCCAGTTTTCCATGCCTCCAGCTGACCATCATTAGGTTGCCACGGAAACTTTTCAAACTCCGGTCGCACAGGTTTCGTCAACATCTCTGGAAAGTACAGTAGCTGGTACTTATCGAAATCCCGCCACGCCAATTGCCGAATAAAAGCTTCGACTTGCTGATCACCGACGTCCTCCGCCGCAGCTACCGCGCCATGCCATAGTGAACGTACGCTAACATTTCCCCATGCCAAGTAAGGCGACATTCGTGAAACACTAGCTTTTGCAGGAAGGTCCCGTTCCACTAAATAATCGTATAATCCACTATCTCGGAACGTTTCCCAGCATTCTATTGCGGCTTTTTCTCCAGGTTGCCAATGATTGGCGAGCTTGTCATACCAAGGTTTATCCGATAACAGGCCCCATTGATCTGAAGACAATGACTGTAGTGTAGCAGTAGACGGCACGAGTTCAGGCGCCGCAAGCGGTGTCGCGATCGGTTCTTGGCGCAGTCGCCTCCAAAACGGCGTAAATACTTTATATGGCTGATTCGTTTTATTAAAAATCGCATCAGGCGCAACGAGTAGTGTCCCTTGGAATGAACGCACTTGAACACGCCTTTTCTCACAAGCCTCTGCTACTTTACGTTCTGCTACACGGCTTTCCGGATCGTACAATTCATTGAAAACAAGCTGATCAGCCCCGCTTTCATCTATCAACTTCATCAACTGTTCAACAGGTTGTCCTTGCCTGACCACGAACTGGGTCTGCTGCTCCGCAAAACGCTCGATTATTTCCAGCAAACTATGATGCAACCACCAATCGGATGCTGCATACCGCGTTTCTGGCAAAATGAAAACGGGCAACACTTCACCATGTGCCGCCGCCTCCACCAATGCTGGATGATCGTGCAAACGCAGATCGTTTCGGAACCAAACTATTGTTTTACTCACTCTGTTCACTCCTTTTACTTCCCTTAAAACGCACCCGATCCACCGCCTCCACCACCGGTTCCTCCGCCTCCACTGCTACTATCACTACTTGGAGCGTTGTTTGATACATTGGATGACGCTTGGTTGAAAGAACCTGCGAGGAATACCGGATTATAGACCGCGCCTCCGTAATAAGAGTTTTCATACTGCGCGTCTCCTGTACCCTGTCGATATCTATCTTCATTACGCGTACGATTTTGATCAAGTTGCTTCTGGGCACTGACGAAATCCTTATAATACGAATCCAGTTCAGGGTGCTTCACACCTACTCCGTAAATCAGCACACGGAATCGATCATCAAGCGATAGTCCTTCCCATTTCTTCGTATCTAGTTCCTTCATCCATTGACCTACTCGCTCCCACTCGAGCTTGAGCAAAATCCCTTCATAATTATACGGACTGTAAAACAAGGCGAATCCAAATGCAACCAAAGTCAAAATCCCGACTATGACTAGCTGTACATACAATTCATAATTGATAAAGGAGATCGCGAATCCGATCCCAAGCACACCGATTAGACTTAAGATTACACGTTCTTTCGTAGTCTTGACCTTCAGATCATATTCATTCAATTCTGCTTTTAAAAGATCTTTCCACATGACAAATTTCTTATCAAATGCTTCATAATTCTTCTGTTCTTTTGTGTAACTTTTCAACTCGCTTAATGTAAACTTTTGATCATGGCCGATTTGGAAAAATAACAACTGAATCAGTTGCTTCTCGTGTTCTAATCTGACATTCGCATCGACCAACTCAAATTCCTCATCAGATAGTTGTTTCACATTCCCTTTACGGACGAGATCAAGCAGCGCCGCGGACATCAGCTCGACGGAAGCTACTCCATTCTTGAAAAGAAGTACGGCCGGTAAGCTCATATCATTTGCAGGAACGTAGAAACCATTCGATTCCATCTGATAGTGCGCTTCCCTAACGTATCTTTTCCTCCTAGTATTCGCAATGAATCCAATAAAACCGACTCCAAGAATACCCGCCACTGTACTAACACCACCCACAGTGCCGATCATCTTTTGATTCTGTATGAACTTCTGACGTGACATAGCTGCCATTTCTTGATCCTTTTTCAACGTCGGACGGATGTCACTATCTACTGCAGTCATTTCCGGAAATAAAGACGACTCATAAACTACACGAATATCTCCATCATCACCTGCACGGACTTCTCCTAATGAAAATACGACCGTTCCATCCGGTTGTACCTTCCCTGTATTTTCCGCACTATCATAGCCGATGAACATCACATCAGACGCTTGACTAGGAGGCACGATTTTAATCGTCATATTGCCATAATCGGTTTCATTACGACGGTCAAAAAATGGCCAGTAAAACTGCGCACCATCATTATATTTTTCCATTCCGTTCCTAATGGTGTACTGCAAATCGAAGATCACGACTTCACTGTCTCCTTTGCGGTGTACACGATATTCAGTATCGCGCTTCTCGATTTCTAACTCTTTACCCTTTTCAAAGGCAGTAAAGTCTTTAATTGAAGCCCCTCTTTTCGGTTGAATTTCTCGAATGATCCCGTTAAATTCACTGTCAAAATCATACGTATGCTGCTCCTTAACCTGAACAGTGCCATCCGGTTCCAACTGCGCGTTGATTTTTACATCCGAAATGCTGAAATCTACAGCTCCAGCTGTCGTCGGCAGAACAAGGAAAGCGAGTAAAGCGACAAGTAACAGTTTCCATTTCATAAAAAATCACCTCTTATCAGGAGTATACGATAAGAGGTGATCAATAGATTCATTTATTGGCAGAATCTTAGGAATACAATACAGCTATTCTCTACAATTTCATTACTTTATAAAAATAGACACCCATCGAACCAAATAGTAGTACGAGTATCGTGATGAAGATGGGCATGTTTAATGAATCGATTCGAGACAAAGCGATATCGGTCGTCTGCCATATTAAAAAGACAAATAATAGTGTCGAAATGTTTTTAGTGACGTTCATAAATAGTACACCATAGCGGTATTGGATTTCTACGTTATCAGGACGCAAATTCAAGTAATTATACGCATGCGGATACTTCTCCAGCATCCACATCCCTACCCACATGACCACACCTATGATTGGCAACAGCAGTAATTCCATTCTTGAACCATAACGGTCCACTTCCCCACCCGCACCAAAATGCGCAGGAATACGGTCCGGCAATTGATCCCACTGCAGCACTAAATAGACGAGAGCAGCAGCAAATAAAGCGATAACCAACACATCGAACGCTTTTGCAACAACAGGTTTCTCTATGTCCAGCTTCGGTTTTTTCGTCTCCATACCCTCGCCACCTCACTTATGATTCCGTTGCACTCGTCATTTCAAATACATCAAAGACGTTCTCTTTAATATTAAGCGAGATGATCTTGCCTTGTTTCTCATAGAAATGAATGGATCCTCTGCGGTCTTCCATCATTTCCGTCCAGCCCCATTCCTCAATCGTACGCAAATAATGATCTGGCGGATTGCCTTCGGAGTCACCAATTCCCTTCAACTTATACTTCGCCGATTTAGAAATCTCTCCTACGCAATCCTCAGCTTTCACTTCGTACGCTTCTTTCGGAACAGGGAACCCTTGATTGATGATTGCCATGCGGTAGCCGTCTTCTTGACTATATACGTTGGAACAGCCAGTTAGTACTAAGATGGACATCACAGCCAACAGCGCAAGTAGTTGTTTCATATGTCTTCCTCCCGTTTCACGAATTCATTGAATCCATCGTACTAGGAAATATTGACATTGTCACCCACGTTTTTGTGACGAATTAACGTAACTTCTGCACGATAACTACTTTTAAATAATTAAATTCTGGATAGTCCCGTGGCGTACGGAAATCTCTTGGTAATGAGGATTCTTCCAGTACTTTATAACGTATATCTGTCTCTTTAAATGCTTGCTCAATAAAGCCTTTGAACTTCTTCATACTAAAGCTCGCGTTATTCGTAGAAGCTACAATAATACCGTTCTTCTCCGTAACCGCAATCGCTTCTTTCATCAGCATAGGATAATCCTTCGCTGTACTGAATGTGTACTTCTTCGAACGCGCAAAGCTCGGCGGGTCCAGTACAACTAGTCCGAATTTCATGTCATGACGCTTCGCATAACGGAAATAATCAAAGACATCCATTACTTTAATATCCTGTTGCTCGTAATCGATACCATTGACACTGAACTGCTCAATCGTCTTTGCGACACTGCGCTTCGCCAAATCCACACTCGTCGTCTTCACCGCACCACCTAGAGCAGCCGCAACCGAAAACGCCCCTGTATAAGAGAACGTATTCAACACTTCGCGACCTTCCGAGTAGTTGTCTCGAATTGTCTCGCGTACATCACGCTGATCAAGGAAAATCCCAGTCATCGCGCCATCATTCAAATCAATCGCAAAGTTCATGCCATTTTCCTTAACAATGATCGGGAAATCTCCAGGCGTTCCTTTAACAAAATCATCTTGCTCGACATACTGCCCCTTCGAATCAAAACGCTTCTTCTCGTAGACCGCTTTATAATCCCCACGCTTATCCAACACATTATAGACATGGTGACGGAACGCATAAATACCTTCACTGTACCAACTAACCATATAGTAGCCATCGAAATAATCGATCGTCAAACCACCGATTCCATCGCCTTCCCCATTAAACAAACGGTAAGCCGTCGTATCCGGATCATTAGCATACGCCTCACGACGCTCAAAAGCCGTCGCCATTTTCTGATCGAAGAAATCAAAGTCAATCTCTTCTCTTTCATTCGAAGTCAGCACCCAGCCAATTCCTTTATTTTGAATTCCATAATAACCCGTAGCCAAATATTTATGGTACCGATCCGTCAAACGAATCAAACTACCTTCCTTCGCCTGAATCTCACTTGTCATCACAGCATCCTTCAAAATCAAAGGATACCCCTTCTTCAAAGCCACCGTGCCCTGTGCATTTAACTGTATTTCAACTAATTTACTCATATCGTCATCCTCAAAGTGTATTTTCTCCATTATCGCATGGATGACACAAAAGTGGAAGCGGCTCGTTAGGATCGACAGGCTTAAGATGAGCTGGACTTGAGGCGCTTTTTGCCTCACGACCAGCACGACTTATGACCCGAGATCCTAACCGCTGGAACTGGATGACACAAAAGTGAAAGGTGGCGCTTAGAGTCGGCAGGCATAAGACGAAGATGCGAAGCGGCGTTTTTTGCCGCACAGCAGCTTTGACTTATGACCCGAGACTCTGCCACCTGTAACTGGATGACACAAAAGTGGAAGCGGCTCGTTAGGATCGACAGGCTTGAGACAGGCTGGACTTGAGGCGCTTTTTGCCTCACGACCAGCATGACTTATGACCCGAGATCCTAGCCGCTGGAACTGGATGAACCAAAAGTGAAAGGTGGCGCTTAGAGTCGGCATCTCATGAAAACGTACTTTTACGACATTTACTCATCCTTCACTTACAATGAAAGTACAACATTAACCAAACAGGAGGAATGCACATGAACATCATCCCTTTAGGCATCTGGGGCGGCTATCCGAAAGCGAACAGCGCTACCTCTTCATTCCTCATCGAACACGAAGGATTCCATTGCCTGTTCGACTGCGGCAGCGGCGTACTTTCATCCCTGCAAAATTACATCGCACTCAACCAGCTCGATGCAGTTGTCATCAGCCATTATCACGCGGATCATATCGCGGACATCGGTAGCCTACAGTACAGCCGTTTGATCCAGTATTATCTCGGACAACCGTCACCCGTCTTGCCAATTTATAGTCACGCACGAGACAGAGAACAGTTTGAGAAGCTGACGTATAAAGAACAAACACGCGGTATCGAAATTCAAGAAAATCAATCTGTCAAAATCGGTCCATTTACCGTCACATTCTGTTCAACCATCCATCCCGTCTACTGCCTCGCAATGAAGTTCACAGTAGACGGTCAGTCCGTGGTTTTCACAGCCGACACGGAATGGTCCGACAAGCTCGTGACATTCTCGCAACACGCAGATATCATATTCTGCGAGGCCAACCTATATGAAGAACACCTCGGTAAATCACCAGGTCACATGGCAGGTAGCCAAGCAGGAAACCTGGCACAGCAAGCAGACGTGGGCCAACTCGTGCTCACCCATCTGCCACATCATGGTGATATTAATGAGATATTAAATGAAGCAGAAAAGACGTTTAGTGGTTCGGTAGAGATTGCGGAAGTTGGAAAGAAGTATACACTACTTTAAGACCAGGAGAGTAAATTGGTGAGCACTTAGGAGTGGTGAGTAAGTTTGAGAGTACGAGGGGATGGAAGAAGGATTTAGAACACTCACTGGCAGTAGAATGTGAATTATTGTTTTCCTTAAACTTATCTAAGGTCAAAAACAGAAATGATTACAACACTGACTTTATTGAACTTTGATAAATATCACCCACTTATATTGCAGGGATTGGAGCGTAGGAGGGGCGACTCCCGCGGGAATAGCATGAGCCTTGAGACCCCGCAGGTAGCGAAGCGGACGAGGAGGCTCAAGCCATGCCCGCTGGAAAGCGTCCCCTCCGAAGCGCAAATCCCCTCCCCTATCGCCCGCCAGCCTATCTATTTCATCCCACAAAAAAAACGACCTCTGCAAATACCGCAAAGGTCGTCTAACTTCTTATAAAAACACAATCACTGCCAAGATTGCTGCCAGCACAATACGATAAATCGCAAACGGCATCAGCTTGACCTTTGAAATCAACTTCAGGAAGAAACGGATCGAAATCAGCGCGAACACAAACGCACTCAAGAAACCAACCACGTAAAACCCTATGTCATCCATCGACATATACTCCCAGTTCTTCATCACCGACACCAGGCTCGCACCCATCATAATCGGAACCGCCATGATGAACGTGAAATCAGCAGCCGTCCGGTGATTCATACCGAACAATACACCTCCGGAAATCGTCGCGCCCGAACGAGAAAACCCTGGCCACAACGACAAACACTGAACCAATCCAACTGTAAATGCTTGTTTATATGTAATCTGATCTAACGTCTGTACTCGCGGTTTTTTCGGCCCAAACTTATCCGCAGCAATCATCAGCAATGCACCAGCAACTAGCGCATAAATAACCGTTTCCACACCGAATAAATAATCATCGATCAAATCCTTGAACGCAAAGCCTAAAATTACAGCAGGCAACATACCTACGATGACGTGTAGCAAATTAAAGCTTTCACTCATCTTCACTCCGCTATCCACTTTATACAAACCGACTAAACTAAATAGCCGTTTCCAAAATACAACGACTACAGCTAAGATTGAACCGAGCTGAATCACTATCTTAAATGTAATCGCGGGATATTTCCCAAGGAATTCTTCCGTCTTCAACCACATATCGTCGACAATAATCAAATGGCCTGTCGAAGAAACGGGCGCGAATTCCGTCATTCCTTCTACGAATCCTAAAATCAATGCTTTAATTAAATCAAATAATTCCATATGACTCTCTTTCCGCGAAGGCTTCCCTTCTGCTATTCTATTTTCTGTTATCCAGTTTACCATGACGTAACAAGCAGTGGATAAGTTTCAGACAGAATATTTTTATCCACATGTGCATACTTTCTTATTTTTACATATAACTGAATAGTTATGCACATAGTGCGTGGATAGATTGTGGGGAAGTTAGTAATTTCAGACTATTTTCATTATAAATACTTTTTATCCACAGTTTTATCGTCTATCTACTAATATGTCGTAGCTTTTACTTATAGACTAGTAACCCGTTAATTTATTTTGAAACGCATAAATAACCGCCTGTGTGCGGTCTTGGACTTCCAATTTCGATAATAAATTACTGACGTGAGTCTTAACAGTTTTTAACGCAATGAATAGTTCATCTGCTATTTCCTGATTGGATTTACCTTTAGCCAATAATAATAATACTTCTAGCTCACGATCGGTTAAATCTTCATGCAAGGCATGTGTTTGACCACCGCGCATTTTTGTCATCATTTTAGACGTCACTTCCGGCTCGAGCACAGTTTGCCCCTGCATCGTTTCCCTAATTGCATCCGCCACGCGCTTCGCATTGGACGTCTTTAAAATATAGCTGACAGCCCCTGCTTCAAGTGCGGGGTATAATTTATCATCGTCAAGGAAGCTAGTGACGATAATGACTTTCGCTTCCGGCCATTTGTCGATAATCGCAGCCGTCGCCTCAGCGCCATTCATAACTGGCATGACCATGTCCATCAAAATAATATCCGGACGTAAATCCAGTGCTTTTACGACACCGATCTGACCATTTTCTGCCTCTGCAATCACTTCGATATCTGGCTGCATCTGTAAATACGTCGATACGCCAATGCGCACCATTTCATGATCATCTACCAACAGCACTCGAATCATCCGTCAGCTCCCCTTTCAAAATCGGTAATTTCACTTCCACGATCGTTCCTTGAGATGGCACCGAGACAATCTTACAACTGCCGCCTATCTCAATCGCACGTTCCTTCACATTTTGCAAACCGTATGATCCGCCTTTGCCGTCATCTTGCTTAAACCCTACACCATTATCTTGCACGCGCAAAATAGCCAATCCATCACGTTCAATCAATAAAATTTCTACTTCCGTCGCCTGCGCGTGGCGAAGTGTATTCGATAATGTTTCTTGCGCAATTCGGAATAAATGATCTTCCGCACCTTTAGAAAGCACAATATCTTCTAAACGATGTGTAATATCGAACGTCACTTTTTCCTGTAATTCACTCAATAACTCTTCGAGACCTTTCGCAAGCGTTTGGTTATGCAGTGCAGCCGGACGTAAATGAAGAAGCAACGCCCTCATTTCTAACTGCGCCTGCTGAACCATTCGTTCCACTTGCTGTAATGGCTTGCGGATCGGCCCTTCTTCCGCTTGTTCCGCAAGTGCCGACAACAGCATGGACGCCGCGAACAATTGTTGGGACACAGAGTCATGTAGTTCTCTCGCCAATCTTTGGCGTTCTTGAACAATACGTTCCTGAATAATTTTATCTTGTGTCTCGACTCGCTCATCCGTAATCTTACGCAAACTATTTCGCTGTGCTTCGAGTACTTCATATAGCTGTTCAATGGAACGATTCGTTTGTTTTTTCATTTTATTCGAGCTCGTAAATTCCTGTTTAGCATACAAATCTTGTAGTTTTCCAATAATGATATTCTCTCTCGTTCTGCTGTTCAGGCTAATCCAGCTTGCAATTCCTAAGCTGATGATGAAAATCGTTGTGAACAACCAGACTAGCAACGGCATATCTGCAGCTTCTGTATCGAGTAGCAACCTCTGATATTCAGCGATGGATAAAGCAAAGAACAAATAGGAAAAGACCGCGACGATCGTACTAAGCGTCAACGTTAAGAAAATGGTGCGACCAATGATTGCCTTCATTTTCTACGCACCTCCACATCGCCAATCCAAGTAAACACCGATATAATCAACTCGGGATCATTCGACCGCTTCGTTTCATAGCCATCATGTTCTTGTATCGTTTCATTAAATAATTGCTGTGAGGCCTTGCCTAAAATATTCGCTTCACCATACAGCGTGGCATAATGAATTCGCACCGGAATATCATAAGGCAGTTCAATACGCACTTTACCAAAGATTTGCCGAATCGAAATAAATGAAGCGCCTTTAGGCAATACGGTATCCGTCACATCGACATGCACATCACCAAAGAACCCTTGCATATGCATATCTTCCCACTCATACGTCGCAAATGGCGTGGATTGGACCGAGAATAAGCGGTTCCTCCACATACCTTGCGACCGTCTAACTCGGGGCTTTTGCAAATCACCAAATACTTCACTGGCCGGCGTGCCTTTCCATAATTTCATTATAATATATAATACAATTGCTAAAATCAGCAGACGTACACTCCATAACGTCAAAAGCGCGATCACTATGAAGACGATACCTGTGATTGCTGTCCATTTTCCGCGTTTTCGATAACCATAATCAAGAAATCCCCAACCGAGAAGGAGGAAGATGAAATTACCGTTTGAAAACAACATGGATTCGACGAAAGCAATCGCCAAAAGAGCAAGTAAATATACCGAAACTTTAGTAGAATCCCTCTTAGCCATTCCATTCGCTCCCTTCTCGATAGAGGAAGCGCGATGCTTCCTCTTATAGTTTACACAATATCTTGAGATTTTGCGTTAGATTTCTCTAATGAATCTAAACGTTGCTCCATTGACGAGTGCGATTGTGACGTTCTCGTTCCACCACCAAGATTTTCGATGTACGAATGCAAGTCGTCAAGTGTTGAAAATGATTGATCTGGCTTGACGAATCGATTCATCTTTTCCTGCGCACGCGTCACGTTCTCTTTGCCCATCAATTGCAACTGACGAACACGCATATCCTTCACGCGATGCTTCATCTCTTCAAACTTTCGTTCCAATGACAGCAATTCTTGCGTAGCGTCTTGGATGCTCGCAGACAAACGGGCAACTCGTCCTTCATAAGCTTCTACTTCTTCTTGCGCAAATGCGATCAACTCTGCATCTCCTGTCGCTTCAGCGAGTTCTAGCTGACGACGACGTTTCACCGCCATCAAATCCGCATCCTGACATTCGTTTTCCAATTCTTCTTTCAGTCTACCCTGACGTTCAAGCAACTTACCGATTTCCGCTGTTTGCTTTTGTGCATCCAGGAAATACTGATTTAGTAACTCCAGTGGATTTTCTTTCTTCTGTGGCTTATCCATCAAACTATTCAAGTCTTCTTGTACTGTATATTTCAATTTATGCCAAAATGCGTTCATACTGCATCTCTCCTTTTATTTTGTAAGTTCATTCCACTGGCGTTCGAAATTTGTGAACGGGTCATTGGATATGACGTTCGGGTTTACATTGCGATCGTTCCATTTGCGATATATATAATAGATTCCAATCAATGCGATGATCCCGATGAATGCACCGATGTTTGAAATCGAGCTGATTACGCTGATGATCAAGATTGTCATCCAAAATACTTTCGCGAACATCGAGTGGCTCTTTCTCCAGTAGTGGTAGCTGACAAGCGCGATTGCACCTGTAACTGCTAATGCGATGATGGGGCCTACGTTTAACGCTAGGGTTAAACCTGCCACGATTCCTAGTAATAGTAGTCCAAGTTTTTTCATGTTGATGTCCTCCCTTCATTTGTAACCTTAGTTTATAATGAATTCCGGCTTTCTCCGACGGTCCCATAGCGGATTTCTTACTCAGACTTAAGGCTGAGTGAGAGTAGGTACTGAAATTAGAAACCATTTCGCCGGAAAGATTATGCGGCTACAGGTCATGTTCTGGTTGGGGACGTCGCTCGACCGGCTGTTGGACACTAAAGTTAGTAAGTGTTCGCTTTCTGGATTCGCGCAGGCACGTGGGGGATTGCCTACAGCCATAAGCCAGCTGGCGGTGGTGCTGCCAGTTGGCTCCTGGCCACGGCCTACCCCGCAGTTGTGCCTGCGCTACTGAGTGGAAATTATTTAGGTTGTGGTTCTAAGTAGGAAAGCAAAATAATTAGTTGCGTACAGTACCCAACCTATAAACGCGGTTGGCGGAAAGACTAGGCGGCTGCGGGTCTTTGTCACTCTTTGTTGGGGCGTTGCTCGACTGGCTGTTGGGTACTGGAGTTAGCGAGTATTCGTTTTCTGGACCCGCGCAGGCACGTGGGGGATTGCCTACAGCCAGGAGCCAGCTGGCGATGGTGCTGCCAGTTGTCTCCTGACCACGGCCTACCCCGCAGTTGTGCCTGCGCTACTGAGTGGTAGTTATTTTGGTTGTGGTTCTAAGTAGGAAAGCAAAATGATTAGTTGCGTACGGTTCCGAACCTATAAACGCGGTTGACGGAAAGACTAGGCGGCTGCGGGTCTTTGTCGCTCTTTGTTGGGGCGTTGCTCGACCGGCTGTTGGGCATGGAAGTTAGTGAGTATTCGCTTTTTGGACCCGCGCCGGCACGTGGGGGATTGCCTACAGCCAGGAGCCAGCTGGCGGTGGTGCTGCCAGTTGTCTCCTGGCCACGGCCTACCCCGCAGTTGTGCCTGCGCTACTGAGTAGCTTTAATATTGATTGTGGTTCTAACAAGAATAAAATCAGTGACTTAGTGATATTGATCTTTTATTTTTGAAAAAGAAGTATACGAACTGCCCTACACCCGATGCAACGAAGGCGCCTGCTGTGGTAGGCGTAGCGATGAGACAAAGACAGGCGAACTTCCTGTCTATGGCTCCTCGCGAAAGCCATCCACCAGCGCCGGAGTGGGGACAATGAACTCTCCACTTACACCGCCAGCTAAACAACTACCTCCTGATCAAAAAGGAAACAAAAAAAGCACGCGCAAGAACCACAACCCAACGCCGCTTATTACGCACGCTTAACAGAAACGTAATCCGACAGAACTTCAACGAGTAAAAACAACTATCCGGAACCGCCCTATACCACTCCTTACTTACCAACTGAATAAATCCTTATTCCAACACAAAAAAGCTGCTCAAGAAATCGATTATGATTTCCTGAACAGCTATATTTGAATTTATTTATTTACCTTAAGTAGACCATCAATCAAACCGGCATGCATACCTTCATGCCATGTCAGAAACTGTAGAACTTCTTCCGCAGTTTCCATCGTAATGAACTTTCCAATGGAAATGGGTGTACTCAATTGATGTACCAACTGTTGTTCGGTCAGTTGCGAAATGCGCTTGCCTTGGTCTTTCATTGCAGCGAATAACTCCTCTTTCGCTGGAGGTGTGCTTGGCCAAGTAGATGGACTCGTTCCTGGCGCAAAGAATTCTGCCCATTCCAGCTTGTCGACTGGGTAGTCATTCATTGCACGGTTAAGAAGATCTTCAGTCAATGAATAAATATGTCCTACGTTCCATCGTATGGTATTAGAAAAGCCTTCAGGTTGAGCATCCCACACCTGTTCATCTACTCGTTTAACGAGGCCCAATGTATACCCTCTAGCCATGGAGAATTGTTGCAATGCACCCATTCATTCCACCCTTTCTTCTAATCTAAAAACAGCCTTGCACTTAGGCAGGCTGACTTTACGATTTATCTTCTTCGTTCTTTTTGATATTCTTATGCTCATTCCACTGGTCATGCGCTTCGTGGTTGTATTTACGATTATATTCTTCCTGATCTCCATACGGGAACTTTTCACCGGGTGTTAGATCATGATAATTTTGGCTTGGTGATTTATTTTGACTGTAAGCGGAGGGTTTATGTTCTCCCGTTTCATCCTGTGCATTTTCTCTAAATGCTACACTTGAATCAGAATCTGCTGGATCGGCAAGAGGTAGTTCATCTGGTACTACTACACCTTCGACCACACACTGTTCCTCATTAATCTCTTCCACTTTTGGAGTTAGATCTTTTTTGTTTGGATACTTTCCGTCAACGATTGTCATATAACCATTCCTCCCTTTCATGCAATCCATAATTTATAGACCGCACTCTCTATACATACCCATATTCGCCATAAACTAAACTAATTCCTTTTAATAATCAAAAAAAGAGTAAGACAGGAATTTTATCCCATCCTACTCCGTGCTAATTTACCCACTTACGACATCAATCGTCACTTTGAATAAATCTCCATCGACTTCTACTTCCATCCGGCCGCCATGCAGCTCGACAATAGATTGAGCAATAGCCAATCCTAAACCGGAACCTTCCGTCTGTCTAGATGCATCGCCGCGCTTAAAGCGTTCAAATAACTCATCCGTAGTATCGCCAAGTTCGTATCTCGCCACATTTTTCAACACGATACGTGCAGTCGATCCCACTTGCTGAAGATTGACGTATACTCTCGTACCAGGCAATGAATATTTCAAGATATTGATGAACAGGTTATCGAGTACTCTCCACCATTTTTGTCCATCCACCATCGCAAAGACTGGTTTTTCAGGTAAAGTAGTTCGAACATGCAAGTCTTGCTCAGTAAATTGTTCCGCATGTTCTGCCAACGCTTGTTGGATCAACTGATTCAAATCCACACGTTGCTTCACCATTTCTAAATTGCCGCTTGCCATTTTTGAAACTTCGAATAAATCTTCAATGAGCGTTTTCAAGCGCTGTGATTTCTGATCTAGAATGCCAACATATTTCGCACGTTCCTCCGCAGATAACGTCTCATCTTTTAATAAATCCGTATACGTTATAATGGAGGTAAGCGGAGTCCGTAAGTCATGGCTGACATTCGTGATCAACTCTGTTTTCAACCGTTCACTTTTCGCTTGTTCATTGATCGACACGCGAACACCTTCGCGAAGATTATTCAAATTCGCTGCATGTTTCGCAAGCTGCGATTTACCTTTGACCGGTATTGCCTGCGTCAGATGTCCCGCCGCCATATCGTTGGTTGCAGCCAATATCCGATTCAGATAGGCGGTTTTTTTCACGAAAATGAATAATGCAGGTAGCGCGACAAATAATACACAGAAAGCGTACACTACTATGAGCACCGGTTGCATGAATACACCCGCCAAGCCTAAACCGGCAAGGAAAAAGATGATGAGTAACAGCGACAACTGTACACCAACCGTACGATTGCTGAATGTATCTCTACTATCTTGTGCAAATTGTACCGTAAAACTGTCACGCCAATCCTTCATCAGTCGTTCTGGTTCACGGTATAGCCTAAATAAATGAACAGCCTGAAACGCCAACAGCGCGGTAAACAATACACCTATCAGCAAGAAACTGACGGCCATATTACTGATCGTCCCCAAGCTTACATATCTAAACTGATTGAAAATGTTGAAGATCGCCGATTCGATGTAAAGTGTCAGGATAAAAGCAGTCAGTAGTAAAAGAACTACTTTCACATCTAGTTTCCATCGTGAATACGTAGTAGCCAATCTCGACTGGAGTATCCATTCCTTCTGGAACTTCATCACTGTAAACAACGCCACAAGCGCAAGCACACCGAGAGCCCACAATCCATATACCAAATACTTCCCCCGGATGAATTGATCATTTTCCTTGGCCATTGCCCCTGATATCGTAGCGTCCGAGGGAATAATAATTGTTCCTTCAAAATATTGGGGAGGGTTGCTAATGCCTTCCACATCGTCATCTGTGAACATCGATCCTTGTTCCATTGAATAGTCAGAGTACCCATTGTCATACACAGCCGAGTTCGCCTTGAAATATCCTGTTGCTTCAGTAAATTCTTGTTGGAAGAGCGCCGTTACCTCGACATCGCCCCGCGTAAATCGTTCACCCGTTTCAACATTTACGAGATCATAGGCAATCGGAATATTCGTTTGGCGATTATTTTCTGTCTCCTTAATCTGACGCGCTAAAGCTTTTGCCTTTTCCGAACGAATTTTGTCTTCCACATAACTATCGCTTTCAAAATTCTTTTGAATATCTTCTAGTTTCGTATTCCGCTCTTTAACTAAAGCCAATAGTAAAGTTTCATTTTCCTCGCTTTTCGCATCCGCAATTCGTTCTGCATATTGTTGCTGGATATTATCAAGCTGTTCAGACAGCGTACCGTATCGTTGTCGGTATTCTGTAATTTCATCTAGCGAAACCGTTAATTCCTTTTCTGCTTTTTTCAAGTCGACTGGATTCAGTACGGTAGCCGACAGATTATCATATTCTTGTTCCATTCTATAGGTGAAATCTTCTTGGTCGGTAAACGATTTGCCAACAAGCTGTGGTGCATAATGAATGATGGACGGCAACGCGATCAATACAAGTGTCACGAGTGCGGACCAGATGGCCAATTTTATATTTTTGTTCATCACACGGTTCCTCCTCTAATAATTCGACCAAAGTAATGAGTTGCCAAGTTTAATCGTTCCCAGCCGTCTAGGAAGAGATCAACCGTAAAGGAAGCGCAGTACATTAGACTTCCAAGGGCTAATGCAATGGCAATGAGTGAACCAACCAAGCCGTTTCTATTTTTCGATTTTATAGCCAACGCCCCACACCACCTTCACATATCGCGGATTTTTCGGATCCGCTTCGATTTTCTCTCGTATTTTCCGAATATGCACCGCCACAATATTTTCTGCGTTATATGCCTGTTCATTCCACACGCGTTCATATATTTCATTAATTGAGAATACACGTCCTGGATGTTTCATCAGTAGTTCCGTTATTTTAAATTCAATCGGAGTCAGCCGAACCGGTGTCCCATCCACCGTCAACTCCTTCTCTTCTTCATTTAAAACCAAGCCATTGACTTCAATGACTTTTTGACCTTCATACGTTCCAAGCTGCACGTACCGACGGAGTTGCGACTTCACACGGGCCATCAACTCAAGCGGATGGAATGGCTTTGTCACATAGTCGTCTGCCCCAACTGACAAGCCGTGGATTTTATCCGAGTCTTCCACTTTCGCACTCAACATAATAATCGGGATATTTTGCACTTCCCGTATCTTGAATGTTGCCGTGATTCCATCCATATTCGGCATCATAATATCTAAAATTAATAAATGGATTTCATTCAATGCAAGCAACTCTAGCGCTTCTTGACCATCTTTCGCTTTCAGTACACGATATCCTTCATTTTTTAAATAAATCTCAATTCCCTCGCGAATTTCCTTATCGTCATCCGCTACAAGCACTGTAAACTCTGCCATGTACGTCACCCCGTCTCACTAATAACTTCATTCTACCACCCCACTCTTAACAAAGACTGAGGATAAATATGAAGAAATTCTTAAGATGTTTTCGAATGAATTCTTTTGCGCTCATTAAACTGCCTTAACCGCTCTTAAAAATCCACAAGCGCTCATAGAACACATCCAACCGCTCTATGCACCGTCACAACCGCTCAATAACTGATGTATAATCTTCAATAAGAATGCCACACTCTTATCATGGAGGTGGCGAATATGCCTAATAAAAAGAATAATAAGAAGAATACTGAGAACATGCGTGAGGAGTATGGCTTCGGATATGATTTGAGTCCTGATGATTTTGATGTGGTTGGACAGAACGGAGCAGCTAAGAAGAATAAAACGAATTCGAAAAAGAATAAGCAGACGGAAGGTAATCAACCGTTTAATCCTTCGTGATTTTTGAAGGAGAAGGCATGGTTATCGAATACAATCATTCGCTTTTCATTCATCACATAAAAAAGAGCAGCCAATTCTGGCTACTCTTTTTTTGTGTAGTATGTACATCCGTTAACTGGACTGCTCATACAGCAATCCATACTTCCGCTGAATACGTTGTAAGACCTTCATCCAACTAGCTCCAAATACGATAATGAAAAACACATTGGATAAGGCATGCGCGAGGTCGAAATAAATACTCGACGCAAAGATCCCAGCAACATATTTCCAAGACAACGCTTCGATATTCCCAACGATGACCCACGTATTCATGAACCATCCGAATAGATAACCCCAGACGAAACCAAATGTACATTTTCCCCACAATGTCTTCATAAACGCGGTATTACGCAATAGGCCGGCAGTCATTCCCATCATGCCCCACGCATACATTTGCCATGGTGTCCAAGGCCCTTGACCGAGAAAGAAGTTTGAGACGATCGCCGCGACCGCTCCAACGATGAAGCCTGACTCCGCACCAAATACTAACCCTGCCATAATGATAATGAACGAAGTCGGCTGAATGCTTGGAAGTCCAGCGAATGGAACACGTCCAACTGCCGCAATCGCCGCAAGCATTGCCAGCAAGACGACCTCTCTTCCCCCTACATCCCGCCACTCAAAGCGGGCGAAAAATGGAATCATAATAGCCGCAATCATGATCATACTGAGTAATAAATATGCTCTATAATGAAAGAATACGATGGAAACGACAAGTAACAATAATAATATTAATGAAACAATTACTAAATACTTTCGCGAACGGCCCATGTCGACACAGCCTCCTCATACGTCAAAACTTCAGGCTGTTTTGTTTCCCGCGTCGCACGATTGATCGCCGTCGTGTAGAAATAATTGCCTTTGAATAATTCATCCGGTGTCCCGTCCGCTGCGATTTCTCCGTCGAACATCATCGCACACCGTTCTGCATAACTCGCCGCAAAGCCGATGTCATGCGTCACCATGAATATGGTCAGTCCGTCTTGCTGCAAACTATACAATAACTCGCCTAAATGCTGCTTGGAAACCGGATCCATCCCCTTCGTCGGTTCATCGATAAACAACATTTCGGGTTCACCTAGCAAAATACAGGCAAGTGCCGCTTTCTGGACTTCCCCACCCGAGCAGTCATATGGATGACGCGTACGTAAATGAGAAATACCAAACGCTTCAAGCAAATGATGCATTCGTTCAGTTACATTGGATAGTTTTAAGCGCTCACCGATATGTTGCATTTCATCTTCAATCGTTTGCTGGACAAAGTACGTTCGTGGATTTTGTGGTAAGTACGCAATTTTTCCGAGCCACTCAGAATCCTTCATTTTCTTCATATCCTGCCCATTCAAACGGACCTTACCACGTTGCGGTTTTATACTGCCGAGACTTGCGCGCAAAGCAGTCGTCTTTCCACTGCCGTTTCCACCAACCATTGCAAAAAACTGACCTTTTGGGATGCGTAACGTAAAACCTTTCAAGACAAATGGTGCATTCTTTTGATACTGAAAAAACACATCGTCCATTTCGAGTATCCATTGCTCTTTCAATTGATTTGATTGCGCTTCAACAGGCATCGTTTCACGCTCTTCCCGACCGATCCACTGCTTACATTCTTTCACTGTCAGAGGAATTGTCGCAATGATAGGTTTCTGTTCAAATTCCATATAGACTCGTGCGAATGTAGGTAAGTACGGAAAGAACTGTGTCGCATGATCCGCATATAACTCTCCAATGACTTGACGACTGTCCCCTTCGTACCGAACTTCACCTGATTCCATCAGTACGATCCGGTCCGCCACTGCATACAATTCTTCCAAACGGTGTTCGACCAATACAATCGTCATGCCTGTTTCTTTATTTAGACGCTCAAGCATCAGCACCAACTCTTTTGCCGCTACCGGATCGAGTTGTGATGTTGGTTCATCAAGCAATAGCACACGCGGTTTCATAAGTAGTACCGACAATAGATTCAATAACTGCTTTTGACCGCCTGACAATTCGGAAGGCTTGGCATTGAGCAAGTCCTCCACTCCGAAAAAGTGAACCATTTCCGCTACCCGTTTACGCATTTCAAAAGTAGAGTACCCTAAGTTCTCCAGTCCAAAGACAATCTCTTGCATCACTTCATCCATGATGATTTGATTGTCTGGATCCTGGAACACATAGCCAACTTGCTCAACCATCTGCCTCTCTTCCCACTCACTGATCGACTTACCTTTATAAAGAATTTCTCCTTCAAGTTTTCCTGTCGGCGTCAATTCCCTCTTCAATAGTTTCAATAAAGTCGTTTTACCACTGCCACTTGCGCCTCCAATGACAAGGAATTCGCCTTCATTGACGGAAAGTGAAATGTCTTTCAGCACGTGCTGATCTATATTCGGAAAAGAAAACGAGACGTGGTTCAAATTGAATAATTCCATTTCAGTTGTTCTCTCCCTTCTACAAATAGTGGAAACAGCGCGACGGCCATGCCGCAAGCGAATACGAACCAATCAAGCGACGACAGATGTAATAGACCAAGTTCCGGATAAATGACAATCTTTCCATAGCCCATAAATCCACCCGTGCCGCACATGACGAAAGCTACGAGTAAATAACTCAACCAACGTCTATCGGACTTCGTCATGCGATACGGAATATACGGACGTCTTGTACCAGACCCATACCCCCGTGCTTTCATAGAATCCGCCGTCTCCACAGCTTCTTCCAATGACCAAGATAGCAGAATTTGTAACATCGACATCCCGCTCTTCGCACGCTCACGCAATGTTCCCTGTGTCATCGTCATGCCCTTCAGATGCTGAACATCCTGGATTTCGGTCAACCGCCTTTTCAATAACGGCACAAAACGGATGGACATCATAATGAGAAATGCAGTCCTCGGGAGGATTCTTGCGAAGATATATAATAGTTTATTGCCGTTCAGGACACTATTTAATGAAACGAATAGGAGGAGAATCATCAATAACGACATCGCCGTCACGACACCATAGAGCATCGCTTCGAACGTCACTTGTTTTCCAAAGTAATCAAACCATACATGCGTCCCTCTTGAGTTAATCAAGGGATTGATCACAATAATTAGCGCAGTCATAGTCACCATCAACGGCGCCCACTGCTTCATTGCCTGCCCGCCGTCATGTGATAGATTGACCGCAATTAATGCGAGGCAACCCGCTAGCAAAAAGATCGGATGATTAAAAAACATCGCAAAAAAGCCAAGGCAAATATAATAAAAAAACATCACGAAAGGGTGAATTGCCTGTATTCCATTGCCCATAACCCTTCCCCTCTCCACTCTCTAAAAATACTCCACGTTAAAGACAGACAATCTTGCACCGCGCGGGTGCAAGATTGTGTGATCATTTTGTATTCAAAAACTCTATTAACATTTTCATAGCATGTGCACGAGACGTAGAGTTACTCGGCATAAAGTTGCCATTTTCCCCTTTTGCCATCTTCAGATCATATAGCATGCTCATCGCTTTTACAGCTTCCATATTATATGAACGGATATCACGGAAAGGCGCCATTTTGTCGAACTTATACACTTCGCCATTCTTCACTTCATACGCACGGTATAACATAAGCGCCATCTGTGCACGCGTTACTTCTTGTGCAGGCATGAATTTGCCGTCTTTCCCCTTAACTAAACCATGATGGTATGCAGCTGCAATTTCTTCTTGTGTACTTGATGCATACTTTTGTGTATCAGGGAATGGGGCTTTCTTGTCCGTTTTCAAATCCAATGCACGAACTAAAATAGAGACCGCTTGCGCACGAGTCAATGATTGATTCGGCTTGAACGTATTGTCTTTATAGCCGTTCGCGATTCCTTGCTCTACTGCTTGATTAATGTAATCCTTTGCCCAGTGTTTATGAATATCCGTAAACTGTGGAGTCGGAGTCGGTTCTGGCTCTGGTTTTGGCTCTGGTTTCGGGTCTGGTGTTGGTTCAGGATCTGGCTTTGGCACCGGAACAACAGGTATCTCTTTAAAGTTGTACAATACCCCTTTGCCTTTTGTGAATAAATCAAATGCTACCAAAGCTTGCAACGCTTGCTCCGTGGCCATTGCATTCGAGCGGCTATCTCCTGCTGTATGCTGGAAGCCACCATCAGCTGTTTGGAAACTCAAAAGGTGATCGATCAAGTTGATGCCGTTCTTCGTGAACATCGGTATACGCGGATCGATTTGATTTGCAGTCAGACCGATGATCACTTGTGACGTCGCTTCACTGGAAATACCGCCAACGAACGCTTCGTCGTATCCACCTGTTGGACCTTGTTCATTCGCGAGGAACTTCACTGCACGATCCATCGCTTTACGAACTTCCGGCTTATCTGTATAAGGTGCAATGCCTATCAAAGCCATTGCGGTAATGTCATAGCTTGTCGAGCCTTCTTTACTCGTCGACAAGCTCCACGACCCGTCATCTTTCTGGTATTTCAATAACTCTGCAACTAGGCTCTCACGTGTCCACTTCGAGTTGCTCGGCACTTGGTAGCCTTTTGTATCGAGTGCAATCAACGCGAAAATGATTCCGTTATTACCTTGGTATGTCAGGCTATCAGCACCTGTCATATGCTTTTCACTATTTACAATTTTATCGATTAAGTTAAAGCCCTTGCCATCTGCATTCATTGGATCAATGCCAATTGCTGCAGCTGCCATTGTTAAACGTTGTACATCTGTAATCTTCATACGACCTTTGCCGGATCTGCTAATCACCTGGTCTTGTAAATGTTCGTAGAATTCCTTTGTATAAGATGCAGGTACTTTCTTGCCCGCTTTCACAAGTCCGATTGCCTGCCACTCACTGTCGATCGGCCCTGCAAGCATTTGCGCACTTGCCTCGTTAATGGCTGAAGTGACAAGCTTTGAGTAATCTTTAGTAGACGGCGTTTCCGGTGTTGGACCTGGTTTCACTACCGGAGGCTCCGGTGATGGGTTCGGATTTGGAACTGGGTTTGGGTTTGGATTTGGTAACGGGTTTGGTTCAGGTGTAGCAGTTGGTGCATACGTCACCTTCACTGTTTTTGTAACCGAATCGTTCTTCGCATCCGTTGCCTGTAAGACGATATTATTCTCACCACTCTGCAATTCCGCATGTACTGTGTTCCCTGTAACGACTGCTTGCTTACCGTTTACAGTGACTGTCGGTTGAAGTGCTGTTCCGAAATAACTCGCTGCGTTTACTTGGAATGAAAGGGTAGACTTCGTAACTGTTGCTCCCGAAGTAACTCCTGACACGGAAATTTTCGGTTCCAAGTCTTCACGGAAAGGAAACAGATCGGCATTTAGGTCCTTACCTAAGTCCGTCGTATATTTCCACTCCACTTTATCACCAGGGATGAGCTTGATCACACCCGCTCCACGATTCGGGAAGATACCGTTGACGCTGTACATCCAACCGCTGCCTTGTCCGCGGTCGAATTCATATACGCCTTGGATTCCTTCGACATATGCACTTTCATGCTCTCCACCACGATAAGACATCGCAATATTGTTAGCTTCGACACTGCGTTTTAATACACTTAAAACTGTATCGCCTTCCCGTACCGCCACAGAAGACAACGGCATCGGAACTTCAGTAGAAGAAATCGTGATGGAATGCTGCAGTGTCTGCGTTGCTTGATTTTCATAAATCGGGGTCGGTTGCTCCGCGAATGAAGGTGCAATCGGCACAAGGATAGCCGCACTCGCTAATGCGAATGCTGCTGTTATTTTCGTGAAATTTTTGACAATAGAAATAACGCATACCTCCTAATTTCTCTTAGTAGCAATGTGTGTATTATTGGATGATGAATAGTTTACGTGTTGCTTGTTTAAGTGTTGTACCTTTATCTGATACGGGTTCAACAATAAATAATGAATAAAGTTGTCCACTTTTATAGTTGGATTGCGGTGTAATAGTCACTTTATTTCCATCTGCCGTTACGTTTACCGGAATTTTATTTCCTTGGATATCTTCAACATAGATTTTTGCAAGGTTATCCACTGAATCCTTTACTGTCTGATTAAATGTGATCGTCCATGGTTTGTTCGGCGCGACTACTGCAACATCGAAATCCTTATATGAACGGTCGTTATCGACTAAAAATACTTTCTTCGTTCTATTCGGTACTTTCACTTCTTTTTTAGTACCCTTTTCTCCAGCCTGAACGATGAAGTATCCTTCTTTTGCTTGTGCATTTTCAATAGCTATAGGAGACCAAACATTATCTTTGTTCTTCTGGATGTTTAATAGACTACCATTCAATAAACCTTTTAAAATAGCCGTATCTTGTTCAATTTCAGGGTCGATCTGTGAAAGCTCTTTCGAAAAGTCATATAGACGCCCTTCACCTTTTGTAAATAAGTCATACGCAACTAAACCTTGTAGTGCCTGCTCAGTTGCCATACCATTTGAACCTGTTTCACCAATTGTATGTTTGAAACCACCATCCTCGGCTTGGAAGCTTAAAAGATGATCGATCAAGTTGATACCATTCTTAGTGAACTTTTCACTTTGTGGGTTAATGTTATTTGCTGTTAATCCAATAATTACTTGTGAAGTAGCCTCACTCGAAATACCACCTACAAACTCCTCATTAAATCCGCCAGTTGAACCTTGGCTCTTTGATAAGAAGTTCACTGCCTGTTCCACTGCATCTTTTACAGCCGGTTGATCCGTATAAGGTGCCAACCCTATTAGCGCCATGGCAGTAATGTCAAAGCTTGTACTTCCTGGAGGATTATTAGACAAACTCCATGACCCATCCACTAACTGAGTCCTTAACAGTTCCGCAACAATCTTTTCACGGTTCCAACGTGCATTCTCTGGTACGGAATAGTTTTTTGTATCCAGTGCAATTAGCGCAAAGATTGGACCATTATTACCTTGATACGTCATGCTATCTGAGTCAAGGTAAGTCCAGTTTTCACTGTTATAAATTTTCTCGATTAAGTCAAAGCCTTTTACATTCTTTGGATCTTTTCCAATAGCAACCGCAGCCATTGATATTCTTTCAACATCCGTTATTTTCAAACGGCCTGTTCCTGTTTTCTTTAGAATCTGATCCTCAAAGTTGCTATAAAATGCTTTTTCATAATCAGCATGAATATCAAAACCTGCTTTTGTTAATCCAATTGCTTCCCATTCACTTTGGATTGGACCTTGCATCATGTGTTTTGCCGCTTTTTGAATCGCATCTTGAGTTCTCGTTAATTCTTCAGTAATTTCAACCGTAAATGAATTCGCGTCTCCCCCTACTGTCACCTTGTCTATCGGGGTAAGTTGAAAGAATCCTTGGTCTAATGTACCTTTAAATTGAATGACTACTTGTTGATTTGAATTTTTCGTAATTGAAATGATTTCGACATTCGATTGATTGCTAATCCAATTTGTTGGATTCGTTGCATAATCAGTAAATGTATCACCTTTTAAATTTACTGTGACTGATGAATCTACACCCTTCTGAATACTTCCAGATGCAGACACACTTGCTGAACGTCCATAATAAAAGCGTAACTTGTCTTGCGGCTCAAGAACGTAAGCATCCGCACCAATTTCTGGTGTAATACTGTTAACAGAGTACATCCAGCCATCCCAGTGGCCTAGCGAACCCCCTTCTTCATTATTAATTGAAGATACATAAGCTCCCCATTCACTTTCTGTAATTGTATAGTCAATGCTCTTACTATCTAGGGCCTTCTTCAACGCATCTAACGCATTTTGCCCTTCTGTAACTTGAATCGCTTCTTTTAAAATTACTCCCGATAAACCTTCTACTTCCACATCCACCATGTAGTTAGCGGCTTGCGTGCTTATTTCACTTTGCTGTACATCCGAATTCGCCAAAGCAACTGAACTGGTCGTCGGCAACAGCATCGTTACGGCTAGTAAAACACTGGCGATGATCGATACATAACGCTTAAACAAATGACTTCCCCCTTGTACTAATTTGGTAAATTGAACGTAAAAAAGCCCTTGCCTCCAGAAAGAGACAAGGGCACTATGTATACACGGACTCCTGCAATGACTTAATAGTATCCAATACACTATGCATACCTCTTCCTGGGAGGCGTAACGCATGTTATTTTGGCAAGTCTCCTGACTTATGGATCATCACATCTTCAACCTTCCCAGTATTTCACCAGTGGTATTCTGAAGATATTTCCCATTTACAGTGGCCGGACCGTACAGGATTTTCACCTGTTTCCTTTTTCATCTTTACAGTAATGTAAAGAACCAAAATATTCTATTCAATTTTACCATAGTATACCACATTGCCATTCGCTAATTTTGATTATTTCAAAAGAACAGTAGAAAAGACTGACGAAAGGAATCTTCCATCAGTCTTTTAGTGAATACTATTTATTACACTACGTGCTTTTATAAGTGAGTGTAGGTTTACAACTCCTGATAATCTCGCTGATAGACTCCGCCGTCTTTCACTTCTGCATGATAAAGTGCTTTCAATGCAAAGCTTTTCTCTAGCTCATGCTCTTTCATAATCTCTTTCAATCGTCTGTTTAACTCTGGGCTATGCTTTACGAGCTGAAGCATCTTAGGTTGTGAATATTGCATGAAAATCCCCTCCTCATTTCATTTGTTTCTATAGTATAACATGGCTACGGTTCTAGTTGTATGAAAGGAAATCATTCCTCTGGCTGGAAATCACCCCTAACTTTCATGTATACTGGCACAAGTACAGACTGATGGTTCTGGGCGAGCAGATGAATTGCACTACGGTACCAACTTACATATTGGACGAGAAGGTATTTTTCTCGTCTTTTTTATTTTCACTTGTGATGACATTGTAAACAAACTGTCATATACTTAGCGTTTACACGAACGACTAGATGGGTATTGTAAAGTGTATGTGTGTGATTTTATTCTACAATCTTAATTAGTTACTTCGATTATTTCACAAACTACATTTTAAAAAGGAGGACCTATGAGAAAAGTTTCATCAACGTTTTATATTACATTGGTGGCTGTCATATTGGCAGTCGGTTATGGTGTAATCGCTCCTGAACACTTTGAGTCGATCACGCTTAATATAAGGAATATGATTTCAGATTCATTCGGCTGGTATTACTTACTGACAGTTTCTATGTTATTCTTCGTTTCAGTCTATTTGATATTCAGTCCGCTCGGCAGGATTCGATTGGGGAAAGACAGTGACAGACCACAGTTTTCCATGTTTTCTTGGCTCGCCATGCTGTTTTCTGCGGGTATGGGTATTGGACTGGTGTTCTACGGAGCTGCGGAACCTCTTTCGCACTATGCGGTAAGTTCAGCTACTGCACCTATCGAAACAAAAGAAGCGTATAAAGAAGCGATGCGTTCAACATTCTTCCATTGGGGATTCCACGCATGGGCTATATATGGTATGACAGCTTTAGCGCTAGCATACTTCCAGTTCCGCAAAAGCCAGCCTGGTTTAATCTCCTCCACACTTCGCCCGATTTTCGGTGATCGCGTAGACGGCAAACTCGGAACCGTAATTGACGTCTTCGCAGTTTTCGCTACAGTTTTCGGCGTCGCCACATCACTCGGCTTCGGAGCGGTTCAGATTAACGCTGGATTGAATTACTTATTCGGTGTTCCAATCGGTTTCTGGTCTCAGTTTATTATCATTGCGATCGTTACGGTATTATTCTTACTATCCGCTTGGAGCGGCCTCGGAAAAGGGATTCGAATTTTATCGAATACGAATATGGTATTAGCTCTAACCTTGTTGGTCTTTATCATTGCACTCGGTCCAACATTGCTGATTTTCAATATGTTCACTGATTCTATTGGTGGTTATTTAGAAAACCTCATTCGTATGAGTTTCCGAACAGCACCACTTACACCTGAAAATCGTTCATGGTTGAATGACTGGACACTATTCTACTGGTCTTGGTGGATAGCTTGGTCACCATTTGTCGGCATGTTCATCGCCCGCGTTTCAAAAGGAAGAACGATTCGCGAATTCATGATCGGAGTTCTCGTTGTGCCAACTGTATTGAGTGCAATTTGGTTCTCAGCGTTTGGTACGACAGCTATTGAAACACAAAAAGCCGGCATTATCGATTTAGCATCCACTGCAACAGAGTTGACGATTTTTGAGATGTTCAGCGGATTGCCTTGGTCATTCGTCATTTCAGTGGTCGCTATTTTACTGATTACATCATTCTTCATTACATCAGCGGATTCGGCTACATTCGTATTAGGTATGCAGTCGTCATATGGTTCATTGACTCCACCTAATAACTTGAAAGTCGTCTGGGGTGTCATTCAGTCTTCCATCGCGATTATTCTGTTATACGTTGGTGGTTTGGATGCTCTTCAAAACGTCATCATCATAGCCGCCTTACCATTCTCCATCATACTGATCATGATGGTCACTTCGCTATTTAAATCTTTGAAGGAAGAGCGAAGAAAAATCAAACGAAAATAAAAAATGAACACTGCGCACATGCGTAGTGTTCATTTTTTTGTATTAGTTTGCGGCTTTTTCGATTGCTTGTTTCAAATCTGCGATAATATCGTCTACTGACTCCAACCCCACAGACAAGCGGATTAGCTCTTCGCTGACACCGGAATTTTTCAAATCTTCCGCAGACAACTGCTGATGAGTAGTAGATGCCGGATGAATGATTAATGACTTTGCATCCCCCACATTCGCTACGTGAGACCAAATTTCTACATTATCGATTACTTGTCTTCCTGCATCGCGTCCACCTTTAATACCAAATACGATAATTGAGCCGTAACCATTTTTCAAATGTTTGTTGGCCAATTCCGCTGTTGGATGATCTTCTAGACCCGTATAGGTTACCCATTCAACTGCTGGATGATCTTGCAGGAATGCCGCAACCTTTTGCGCGTTTTCATTATGGCGCGGTACACGTAAATGAAGTGTTTCTAAGCCCTGCAACAAGTTGAATGCACTGTCCGGTGACAGGCATGGGCCGAAGTCTCTCAGCAATTGCACGCGCAGTTTCGTTGCGAATGCTGCCGCAGCCGTGTCGATTCCGTAACGCAAGCCATTATACGTTTCATCCGGCTCTGTAAAGCCTGGGAACTTACCTTGTGTCCAGTCGAATTTCCCTGCATCAACGGCTACCCCACCGATGGTCGTACCGTGTCCGCCGATCCATTTTGTTGCTGAGTGGATGACTACGTCCGCCCCGTACTCGATTGGATTTGATCCATATGGAGATGGGAATGTATTGTCTACTAGCAATGGGATGCCATTTTCATGTGCAATATTCGCGACAGCTTCCACGTCCAGCACTTGCAAGCTTGGGTTACCGATTGTTTCTGCAAACAATGCTTTCGTTTTATCCGTAATAGCTGCTTCAAAGTTCTTTGGATCAGATGCGTCAACAAATTTCACTGTGATGCCGTAGCGCGGTAATGTAACAGCGAATAAATTGTATGTACCACCGTAAAGATTGCTCGCTGCGACGATTTCATCGCCTGCTTCAGCAATATTCATAACAGAAAATGCAATCGCCGCCATTCCAGAAGACAACGCAACTGCTGCTGTTCCTCCTTCTAGCTGTGCGACACGCTCTTCAAAGACAGCTACTGTCGGATTCGTAATTCTTGTATAGATATTGCCTGCTTCTTTTAAGCCAAATAAGTTTTGTGCGTGTTCTGTGTCTCTGAATACATAAGAAGTCGTACGATGAATCGGTAAAGCCCGTGAACCTGTTGCTGGATCCGGTTTTTGCCCTCCGTGTAATAGTATCGTTTCTGCCTGTAAATTCGTCATAACCATTCCCCTTTTCCATGTATTGATGGAACACCGAAACGCCCCGAATATCTTCTCTCTGGGACTAGACAAGGAAAACATAGAGCGTGATTCACTATATATAGAGAAAAAGCCCATCTTCCATAATAAGAAGAGGGCTCTGCTTTCGCTCATTCCCCCTTATCTTCCAAACTGCTGAGAGTTTGTAGGAAGTAGCACCTTTGCTTTCGCCGGTTGCTGGGCATCACAGGGCCTAATCCCTCCGCCTCTCTTGATAAGAGTGTGTCTATTCGTTTTCCATCGTTGAAAAATAGTATACGGCTATTCCTAGTCTATTGCAAGAATTTAATAGAATGTTTCGAAATTAGCATTACTTTCAATATGATGAATTGAAAGTAAGAGGGAAGAAGGCACCGTTAATCGACGTTGCGGGAGCCATCCACAAGCACCGTAGTGAGTTTAATGATGTTTCTACTTGCGACAACAATCGAAAAATCGCCAGAGACATGTTCAGTGAACAATGTGCTGGCGATTGTGCTTATTTAGAATATGTCCCACCATATTTTTACGGCGGAGGCCATGATTAGCGCGGCTAGGATGCTTTGTAATACTTTGGTATTTACTTTTCGGCTAACTTTTACACCGATTGGAGCTGCGATGATGCTTGCGGCGATCATGACGAGAGCCGGTCCATAGGGTACTTGCCCTGTTAAGAGCTTGCCTGATGCTGAGCCCACTGATGACAATAACGTAATCGCGAGTGATGTAGCGATCGTAACACGTGTCGGGATTTTTAGTATCACGAGCATAATCGGTACCATAATGAATGCACCACCAGCTCCGACAATCCCAGCTGCCAAGCCGACGATAAAGGCTGCACTAGAAGCAACGAAGCGATTGAATGTAATTTCATCGATTGGCTGATCGTCGAGACCTTTTTTCGGAATAAACATCATAATTGCCGCCATAACAGCTAGAAAGCCATAGACGACGTTGACAGTAGCTTCTGTTAGCATACTAGAACCGGCACCACCGATCACACTACCGACTAATACACTGATTCCCATGTAGAGAACGAGTGGTTTCAAGATCAGATTACTCTTTCTATACGCTAAAACTCCTGAAAGTGATGCAAAGAACACTTCAACTGCAGTAATCCCAGAAACTTCATGTGGTGTAAACGCAGCAAAACCCAGTAGTGCAGGGATAAATAGCAACATTGGATATTTAACAATTGCGCCGCCAATTCCCATCATTCCAGAAAGGAACGAGCCGACGAATCCAATGAGGAAGATCGTGATAATAAATGGAATGGTCATGATGTTCTCCCTTCTTCCTGATGAAAGAGGGAGACAGCAATTCCCTCTATCCGTAGTTTACCCTTTTTGGATCCAGAATTTAAAGACATCGGACTCTTGTTGCTGATCTTTGATTTCATGATTGCCCGAAGCTGCCCATGCTGTCAGGTCAGACACTGATCCTTTGTCTGTCGTATGAATTTCAAGAATATCTCCTGCTTGCAAATCCTTCATTGCTTTCTTTGCACGTACGATCGGCATTGGACATGCCAGGCCTTTTGCGTCTAAAAATGTTGTTGTACTCATATATATCTTCTCCTTTAAATTTGGTTTTTTGTTTTCACTACAAATTCAACTACATAGTTACCGTACCGCACAGCGATTTGGGCCAATTTCCATCTCGCGTTGCGTTTCTTCATCAGGCTCGATTTTCCCCATATTCATCTGGCGAATTTCCTGATATGCATTTGGCTGTGGGGGCAAGTTATCAGTAACTAATTCTCTGAATTCTTTTTCATCCTGAATATTCAAGCCATGATTTTTTTCATACAATACGCCAAGCTTCTCCGCCACGCTACCATCTTCATTCAACTCATCTATAATCATGAAGTGTGCAGGTAAGACTATTAAGTCCTCAGATAATTTTTTATAGCGACTATACAAAGACTCACGTAAATCACCTACCCAATCTTCCGCTAAACCAGCTAAATCTGGACGTCCAATCGAATCAATGAACAGAATATCGCCTGTCATCAAATAGCTGTCATCGACGATAAATGAAGTCGAACCAATTGTGTGTCCTGGCGAATAAAGTGCTTGAATATCAATTTTCGTTTCACCTATCTGAATGAATGTATCACCTTCTAACGCTGCATATTCAAATACTGCCTCTTCTGCATCTTTCGGAGGCAGCCAATACGTTGCACCCGTGGCTTTTGCAATCTGACGACCACCCGAAATATGATCAGCGTGCAAGTGCGTATCAAGTACGTTTGTGATCTTGACACCGCGCTGCGCAGCAAAATCCAAGTACACATCCGTCATACGTGTTGCGTCAATGATTGCCGCTTCCCCACCAGACATGACCATGTAGGAAAGACATCCTTTACCAAGACGGACAAATTGATAGAGCTCGCCACCCGATTTCAAATCGGCAATTTTCACCGGCTCAAGATACTCGCTCCAAGCTTTCATTCCACCTGAAAGGTAACCTACTGGGAAGCCTGCTTCTTCCAGGATTTCCGCCACCATGATGGACGAACCTTCTTTTGCACAGACAACTAGGATTTCTTCATCTTTTGGCAATTGATCTTCAATTTCTTCAATGCCATCCAATAAATCAAAGTACGGTACATTCAAATGGCGCACTTGCTCCCCTTCGATTTTCCAATCTTCAAATGCACCTTCATTTCGCACATCCAAAATGAATAATGATTCCTTCGCAATAACGCGCTTTGCTACTTCACTTGATTGAATGGTTCTCATTTATTCATACCTCCTGTTGTATTTTCTGTCTCGCTATTCCATTCCGACATGCCAGGAATTACATTCGTGACACGTTCAAATCCATTTGCGACTAGTTTTCGGCACGCCATATCACTGCGGTTACCTGTTCGGCATACTACAAAGTACTTGTTGTCCTTACTCAAGTGCGCCATACGTTCATCCAATTGACCAAGAGGTATAGATAGGGCCCCAGGTATATGAGCAAATGCATATTCAGCTTCTTCACGAACATCTACTAACACAGCGTTAGGGTGTTGCAGCCGTTCCAGCAACTGATCATTGTGGACTGTAACCGGATATTCTTTTTGTGACTGATCTTCCTGACCTGCTCTTCGTACAAAGTGGCGCCATACATCTGCTTCCTTCACATTCCCTACGTATTGATGACCTGCACTTTCCGTCCACGCCTGTAAATCTGCAGTGGTGCCTGAATCTGTAGACTGGACTTCAAGCACTTGGCCGTCTTGCATATCTTTCATCATCTTTCTTGTCTTCACAATCGGCATTGGACAAGCAAGACCTTTTGCATCTAAAACCTTATCTGACTGAATCATTTTATTCCTCCTATACACCCCGGGGTATCTATTTTTATAAAAAAATTAAATAAACAAATTCACTTGACCGTCTTGCGCTTCTCCTAAGTATGCCGCTACACCGCCATACTCGACTTCTTTAAGAAGTTCATCCTCACCAAGTCCTAGTAAATCCATTGTCATCGTACAGGCGATCAATCTTACATCTTGCTCTATTGCCATATCGATCAGTTGAGGTAATGTCAACGCGTTATGCTTTTTTATCACTTGCTTGATCATCTTAGGACCCATTCCTGCAAAGTTCATTTGGGATAACCCCATTTGATCTGCTCCACGTGGCATCATTTTCCCAAAAGCCTTTTCAATGAAGCTTTTATTACTCTTAATAGGTTCGTCTTTTCGCAATGCGTTCAATCCCCAGAATGTATGAAAAATCGTTACTTCATGATCATACGCCGCTGCGCCATTCGCGATTATATAAGCCGCCATGGCCTTATCATAATCTCCACTGAATAATACAATCGTTGTTTTCTTTTGCTCTGTCATGTTCTCGTCCCTTTCGTTTTGAAAATTATTATATTAAATACCTACGGGGGTATATTATATGTTATAAAAAAAAGAGTCAAGTGATGTTGCTCATCGACTCTTTACTAGAAGATCCACCGCTTCATTAATGATGGATTCATGCGTACGATCATCTGCGTCGTCTAGATTTTCCATGCAAGCGATCAAATTCGAGCTCACGATTACACCAATTGTACGGTCAATAGCAGAACGACTGGCCGATAATTGCGTGATTACTTCTTTACAGTCCTTGCCTTCTTCCATCATACGCAAGACACCTTTGATTTGCCCCTCTAGACGCTTTAACCGATTTTTGACTTTATCATCGTATTCCATATCACTCAACCTCCTAACTATTAACTTTATAATATACCCCTACAGGTATACTGTCAACCAATTGATTTGCCTAACATCCGTACTATGCTAGTTCTGGGGATGGAAACAGGCAACTCCCATAAATGATTCTTCGCAAAACTTGCTCATTCGACATAACTCTAGTATGATGATTAATTTCCCGAAATGTGTTATACTAGTTCTAGTAAGCTATTGTACGTACTTTCCGTCTGATTTTATTGACAAATTACGACAAACTAGATTCCATACTACTGAAGGAGTTGATTCGATTGGCATTCCCACGAAAAGATCGTCCAGTTTCTGATTTTGTAGCATCACGGTATGTAGACGAAGTCATATCTTTCAACCGTAATGAACATGAAGTTTCCGGAACTATACACAAGATTCTCGAAAACTCCGTCATTGTGAAAATTTCTGAAGAAGACGCAGAAAACATTGGTGCAGCTTCCAACATGACTGTCGTCGCACACAAAAATTACACAGTTCTATAATTGTATGTTCGATGCCTTGCAGATTAATGCAAGGCTATTTTTTTAACACAAAAACAAGTCATACCCGCAGAACGTTCACTATAAAAACATACTTTGGAGATGATTGATTTGACCGATCGTACAAAGGTAAATTTAACGCAAACGACGGCACTAAAAGGAACTTTACGCATTGCCGCTTCACCGGTTATTTCGCAAGCTATTTTACCCGACGTCCTCACTAGGCTTCACGCGAAGTATCCCGACATGCGACTGGAACTGACAACCGCTCCATCTTCTAAGATTATGCTATTACTAAAAAGCAATAAGGCCGATGTCGGTTGCAGTGAACTGGATAACTTATCATCGTCAAAAGCATTTATGCAAGACGAACTGTTACTCTTTGCTTCTGCCACGCATCCGCTCGCACATAAGAGAAGCTCGTCCATCCTAGATTTGCAAAATACGCATTGGATCTTGCCCGACACGGAAGATCCTAGCCGTCCGTTGATTGATCAAGCTCTTCAACAATATGGAGTACAAGTAAATCCTACTATAATAGGCTCGCCAGAAAGTATCAAACAAGCTGTTCTTAGCGGACTAGGCATCGCTATTTTATCGCGCCATAGTTGCAAACATGAACTGGCAACAGGTGAACTAACCGTACTCGATTATAACGTTACGCCTATCCAACGTACATTTTATACGGTAGCCCATTCTAACACGAAAGAAGCACAAGCATTCCTCAGCGAACTTGAAGCCTATTGTCGTCTATGGCAAGTCAACTAGTCCTCTGTTCAACACTCGTTTGCTGCGCCAGTTCACAAATAATATTCCCAAACTGATGAGCGTTCCTCCTAAAATGAATGACATTGATAACGTTTCCTCCAACAGAACCCATCCCGACAATGTCCCGAAGAATGGTGCCAGAAACAGAAATGCACTCGTTCTTTCGGGATTTCTTGTCTGCAATAAATAAAACCAAATAGCATTTGATAGGCAGTCATCACCCATGTATCAAAACGATAGCCGTGTACTTTGACAAGCAACGTCGCGCAAACCCACGCTACTGCAGATAAAAATCTTAATACCGTACCCATTTTTCAAAATCAAATGATCACCCATCACTCCACCCCACTGTTGCAAGCGGTAAATAAGCTTCTATACTAGTGTCCCAATAGCAAATGACGAGGCCATAAAAGCAGTCGTAATGACAACTAAAATACCGAATAAAAACTTATTCATTTAGTTCTCCCCTTCTTTCCACTTTACAGAAGAGTCACGCTGCATTTGTATACTATCGATCAACACCTCAATAGCTGGTGGCATATAACGTTTTTTCAAATAAGTGAGATACACTGTGCGTGTCAACGTCTTTGAATTTGTTGTTTTTATGACAATAGTTGGATCGGACCTATGCGCAAAATATTTTTGTGGAATAATCGAAATTCCAATATTCTCCCGTACCAACTCCACAATCGTTTCAAAACGCTCTACTTCATAACATACATTCATTCGCACGCCTTCTTCAGCAAACGCAGCAAAAATATCCTGTCTTGTTTGCAATCCAACACTCGTGACAATGAATGCCTCATCTTCTAGATCGGCTAGCGTAATAGAATCCTTGCCTGCCAAACGATGTTCTGGATGCATGACAACTGCTAATTGCTCTTGGTATAAAGGAATCGTGACGATATCCGAAGCCTCTATAAATTGATTGGTTAAACAGACATGGACAGCGTATTGACGGAGCGCTCGTTCAACATCTCCGCGGCCTAACACCTCTATTAACTTCACATGCATCGATGGAAACTCTTGGCGGTATGCAAGTAGTATAGAAGGAAGCCAATTTTTCACCGATTCAATCATACCGATCTGCACACTTCCGCTGCCTGTCCACTTCACTTCTTTAATTTCTTGCTGTAAAATATCTGTCTCATGGAGAATCTGCAATGCACGTTCATAAATCACGCTACCCGATTCCGTCAATTGGACACGCTTGGTCGTTCGTTCAAGCAACTGAAATCCTACTTCAAATTCCAAGTTCTTGATTGCTTTACTGAGCGAAGGCTGTGAAAGATGAAGTTTTTTGGCCGCTTCAGAAAAACTGGACTGCTGGACCACCATGACAAAATACTGCAATTGCTTGAATTCCATTCATCTCACCTCCACTTATAGTCTGTATGCATGAATATATGAAAAACATGTATTAGAATTAATAAGTACAAACCAGTATAGTAAGAATATCACGTTGGAAAGGGTGAGTATATTGTTAATCCCATCAAATGAAAAATACTGGTCAGGTCGTACCGATAGCGAGACCGACAGAGCTGCATTCCGAACGCATCAAATCATTCAATTTTCCGAAATAAAAGAAAGCGCTACCAATAAAACTTGTACCCTCATCGGATTTTCTTCCGAAGAAGGTGTACGTCGAAATAATGGCAGACTCGGTGCTGCAGAAGGACCGAATGCATTACGTAATGAACTAGCGAAACTACCTTGGCGCTTGCCCGCTGACTGTCAGCTATTTGATGTAGGTACTGTCGTATGTGAGGACGGTCAGCTAGAACAAGCGCAAGCTGAATTAGGCGCAGTCGTTCAAAAGAGCCTTCTCTATCACACGAAACCCGTTATTTTAGGCGGCGGACATGAAACCGCTTACGGTCATTATACTGGAGTTCGAGACTTCCTTGGCCCTGACGCAAAACTTGGTGTCATAAATATTGATGCCCACTTCGATTTGCGCGGCTACGATGAACAACCTTCTTCGGGCACGATGTTCAAGCAGATGCTCGATGCTGATCCGAATGTTGACTACCTCGTGCTAGGTATACAAGAATTTGGCAACACGGACGCATTATTCGCAGAAGCCGATGCAAAAGGCGTGACATATGTCACGGAACAAGAGATTACGACAAGTCTTTTAGACGATACATTACAAAAAATACAGTTATTCATTGATAAACAGGACGCTATTTTGTTAACATTGTGCTCGGATGTCCTGAATTCTGCGTATGCTCCAGGTGTAAGTGCGCCGTCACCCTTCGGATTGGATCCGTTGATTGTCCGCTCTTTCATTCAGACTGTTGCATCACATAAGAAAACCCTTTCATTTGACATTTCCGAAATAAATCCGTCACTTGATCATCATAATCAAACGGTTAAGCTGGGGGCCTATCTTACAAATGAAGCAATCTTTGCATTGCTGGGAGGTCGAATCACATGACAATTGAGCTAAATCAAATCTCTACGCTGTTTTTAGCGTTAGCTCTCCTAACACTGGGTACGATGTTAGTCCGTAAAGTCGGCTTTCTCCAGAAATTCTGTATTCCTGCCCCTGTTGTCGGCGGTTTACTATTCGCGTTTTTAGCGACTATTTTGAAGTACTTCAATTTACTAAGTTTTACATTGGACACATCATTGCAAAATTTATTTATGCTGACATTTTTCACAACAGTCGGTCTTGGTGCTAGTTTTCGTCTGATCCGTCTAGGCGGAAAATTATTGATGATCTACTGGGCAGCTTGTGGCTTCTTAGCACTGGCTCAAAACGCCATAGGTGTCTCCATGTCCTACATATTCGGCCTGCATCCGTTGATCGGTATGATGGCTGGCGCTGTCTCCATGGAGGGCGGGCACGGTGGTGCAACTGCTTACGGGGAAACGTTAGAAAGTCTCGGGATTGATTCTGCACTATCTATTGGTATTGCGGCGGCTACTTTTGGACTCGTAGCAGGCGGTCTAATCGGTGGCCCTATCGTTAAATACTTGATCAATAAATATGATTTAAAGTCTACGGAAGTCGAGCATGAAGAAGCCTATTCCGTGGAATCATTGGAAAAACCAATCAACACCGATAACTTCCTGACACAGACGTTATTAATTACACTTTGTATCGCAGGCGGTACGTTTATCGGTGATCTGTTCTCTAGTGCTACTGGTTTCGTCATGCCAGGTTACGTAGGTGCAATGTTCGTTGCAGTTATCGTTCGAAACATTGTGGACCGCGTGAAGGAAGATGCGGTTCATATGACGAGCATCAACTTGATTGGCGACGTATCACTTGGTATTTTCTTGTCGATGGCGTTAATGAGCATCAAGCTATGGGAAGTCGCAGATTTGGCGCTTCCATTGTTGCTGATCGTCTTTGTACAAGTGATCTTCGTCGCGTTGTTTGCAATCTTCATCCTGTTCCGCTTGCTCGGTAAGGATTACGATGCAGCGGTCATGATCGCTGGTTTCGCAGGCCATAGTCTGGGTGCGACGCCAAACGCGATGGCGAACATGGCAGCCGTTACAGGACGCTACGGCCCGTCACGCAAAGCCTTCCTGATCGTCCCTATCGTAGGCGCCTTCCTCATAGACGTCGTCTCGATGCCGATCATCATCACTACGATTAATATATTTAATTGATAGTCGTAAATTAAACGCTTTAAAAATGTAAGCTAATTAGTGAGTGCGTGGGGATTGAAGCTCCAGTTGGGGGACGCTTTCCCATGGGCTCGGCTTGAGCCGCTTCCTGCGCTTCGCTTCGTCCAGGGTCTCAAGGCTCTCGCTGATCCATCGGGAGTCGCCCCCAACTTCCGCTTCAATCCTACTTACCGAGTGGGGGTACTTATATTGCTCATTGTAGGTAGTGTGTGAATTATTGTTGTGTTTCAACTTATTTAAGTTCAAGGACAGATCAAGTTCTAGATCAAAACTAATTACAAGGCTAGTTTTAGTGCACAACAGTAAGTGTCAACTACTTGCTATGCAAGGGGTTGGCGCGTAGGAGGGGCGACTCCCAGAGGATCAGCTCGACAGGTGAGACAACCAAAAGGGAGCTCGCGACCTGGTTGGCTCACCGCGAGCCCTCAGGAAAAAGCGTCCCCTCCGTAGCGCCAATCCCAACACCAACACCAATAAACCCTACACCATTTCCCAAGAACCGAAACTCTCGGTTCTTTTTTTTATTCATTTTAAGCGAAATATTCACACACCTCTGTTAAAATGAAAACATTATTTCGTATCTTGAGAGGAGCCTGCTATTTGAAAGAAGAACTGATTGAACGACTCATCCGCTATGCTAAAATCGACACACAATCCGACGCTGCTTCGGTCACGACACCGTCCACCGCAAAACAATGGGACCTGCTGCGTGTGCTCGAAAAAGAAATGGCCGACATCGGTCTCGAAGAAATTTCGGTGGACGAAAACGGCTACCTATTCGGCACATTACCGGCTAACACCGACAAACAACTGCCAACAGTCGGCTTCCTAGCACACGTCGACACAGCGACTGACTACACGGGTACAAACGTCACCCCAAAGCGCATTGACAGCTATGACGGTAAAGACATTTCATTGAATGAAACAACCCTCATGAGCGTACAAGCTTTTCCTGAGCTCAACAACTACATTGGCCACACGTTAATTACGACGGACGGGACAACTTTACTTGGTGCTGATGATAAAGCCGGGATCGCGGAAATCATGACAGCTATGCATTATTTAATTGAGCACCCCGAAATCAAACACGGCAAAGTACGTGTCGGCTTTACACCTGACGAAGAAATCGGACGTGGCCCTCATAAGTTTGACGTAGAACGATTCGGTGCAGATTTCGCCTATACAATGGATGGTGGACCGCTTGGAGAACTTCAGTATGAAAGCTTCAATGCTGCGGGCGCAGAAGTAACGTTTAATGGAACGAATGTGCATCCGGGAACTGCAAAAGATAAAATGGTCAACTCCCTATTGATCGCGGCAGAGTTCCATCAAGCCATGCCGGAACATGATATCCCGCAGGAAACAGAGAACTATGAAGGCTTTATTCATTTAATGGAAGCATATGGTTCTGTAGAAAAAACTACCTATCAATATATTATTCGTGACTTTGACAAGAATTCTTTTGAAGCTCGCAAACAACTCTTACAAGATACCGCTACACGCCTACAAGAGAGGCATGGTGAACATGCAGTGGAGCTGATAGTAACGGATCAGTACTTCAATATGGGCGAAAAGATTAAGCCTGTCATGGGAATCGTCGACGTAATGGCAGACGTCTACCGTAGTCTCGATATCGAACCGAAAATCGCACCGATTCGTGGTGGTACAGATGGTTCACAACTTTCCTATATGGGTATGCCAACGCCAAACATCTTCACGGGCGGTGAAAATTACCACGGTAAATACGAATTTATTTCAGCAGACAATATGGTGAAAGCTACACAAGTCATTATCGAAGCGCTGAAGCTCCAAGAACAGCGAGGTTAAGTGTATGAAGGCAATTGGAATTGGCATATTATCCGCCCTCTTTTTTGCGGTTACTTTTGTGCTAAACCGATCGATGGAACTTGATGGTGGCAGCTGGATGTGGAGTGCATCATTGCGTTATTTCTTCATGGTGCCCTTCCTAGTGGTCATCGTAGCCATGCGCGGCGGCTTGCCTGGCGTAAAACGAGAGATGACTGCGGCACCTTGGCCCTTTTTCATCTGGAGTTTCGTAGCTTTCGTCCTGTTTTATGGTCCGCTGACGTTTTCAGCCGGCTATAGTCCGGGATGGCTCGTTGCGGGAACATGGCAGATGACAATCGTCGCTGGCGTGTTGCTAGCACCCTTCTTCACGTTCCAAGCCAAGACGGAGACTGGCGAAACACGCACGATCCGTCACCGCATTCCTACAGCATCATTGGTCATTTCACTGGTCATCTTAGTTGGTGTTGTGCTAATCCAGATTCCACATGCAGGAAGCGTATCGACGAAAACGATTCTCCTGGGTACCTTGCCGCTTGTCATTGCTGCATTCTCCTACCCGCTCGGCAATCGAAAAATGATGAATCTACTAGGTGGACGGCTCGATATGTTCCAGCGTGTACTGGCAATGACACTGATGACGATACCTATTTGGTTACTGCTAGCGGTCTATGCAGCGGCAACTGTCGGCTTGCCTTCTATGAGCCAAGTCGTGCAGTCATTAATTGTCTCAGTCAGTTCAGGTGTGATCGCTACTTCATTATTCTTCATGGCGACGGATATGGTGCAACATGATCAAGGGAAACTGGCGGCTGTCGAGGCTACGCAGTCCGTTGAATTAATTTTCGCCATGCTTGGTGAGATGCTATTGCTTAGCTTGCCATTACCGGGCGCTCTTTCGTTAGTCGGCGTGCTGGTAATTATCGGAGGCATGTCGTTGCATAGTTATCAAACTTCATTGGTCGCAAAGAAAACATAGAAAAGAGTTGTCCAAAAGTCAGTTAATGACTTGTCGGGCAACCCTTTTTTCAAATTTCATGCTCTTTTACTTGTGAGGGGATACGTTTTTTCAACAGTTGAGGTCTGACCTCTGATAATAAAATCGCTATAAAGATAATAAGTGCGCCTAGGAACATGCGGAACGTCAATAATTCATAGGCAAGGGCTACAGAGAAAATCATGCCCCAAACGGATTCCGTCGATAATATAATGGCCGCTTTTGTTTCTGACAAGTGTTTCTGTCCAACTGTCTGCATCAAGAATGCCAGAGTCGTAGAGAATACAGCTAAGTACAGCACCGAGCTTATACCCTTTGGTTCCATGGAAAATGACGTTTCGCCCATTCCGATAACAGTCACGCAACTGATTACGGCGGCGATAGCCATTTGCAATAGCGTTAGCAAAATAGCGTCTTCTGTTCGGACAAATCGTGCCGTGTAAAAAATATGAAACGCAAACATTACAGCACAACCGAGCGTCAGCATATCGCCAATGTTAATCGTGGTAGACCACTGCAACGATAAAACCGCCACTCCAATCAATGCCAGTACTGCACCAAACAATTCAAATGCATCCAGCTTCCGTTTATATAAAATGAATGCGATAAACGGGACCATCACTACATTCACACCGGTTAAAAACGCATTCTTCGAAGGTGTCGTAAACTGCAAGCCTACCGTCTGCAAAGCAAATGCCGCATACAGCAAAACACCAAGCAACGCACCTTTCCACAAAACCGACTTGTCCACCTGGAGTAGACGTTTATGGAAAACGACACTCAGTAGCAGCGCTCCTATTGTAAAACGTACGGCTAAAATTTGATACGGCGTGTAATATTCCAAAGCGAGAGCGCTCATCACAAAGCCGCTCCCCCAGATGATGGCGGTGATCGTCAACCCAATCTCACCTATGTATTTCCTCATGTCATTCACCATACTTCCACTAGTCAGTCCTATTATTCTAGCATGTTTTTTGTCAGATAATAGCTGAATTCATAAAGAAGTCCGACTTTTGCTAATAAAAACACGTCTTTGTGTGATTAAATTCTAATGATGATTGCTGTGTAAGTAGGCTAGTATCCACGAGGGGATTAAAGAACCAGCTAGGCACGCTTTCCGGAGGGCGTGACTCACTCCATGCGTTCTATAAAAGTGTACGCTTCTAACACTTCTCTTCCACTCGTAAAAGCCGTCCTTCGCTACGACTCTCGCTGGTCCACTCGGAGTCGTCCCAGCTTCTGCTTCAATCCTACGTTGTTAGCGGGGTTCTATAAGTCACACACTGTAGTGTGCTAATTATTGTTAAATCTAAACTTGTTTAAATCCAAGTTCAAATTCCTGTGAATACTGATTACAATCCACATTCAATGCACAACGGAAAGTGGCATCTACTCAGTTTTCAAGGGATTGGCGTGTAGGAGGGGCGACTCCCAGAGGATCAGCCCGACAGGCGAGACAACTAAGAGAGCGCAGCGAACATTTGGCTCGCCGCAGGCCTTCAGGAACGCGTCCCCTCCGAAGCGCCAATCCCTACCCCAACAGCCTTTCCACAGCAAAAAAAGAAGCCATCACCAGAAGTCACAAACATCATGACTTCTAGGACAACTCCACCAACTATCAATCTTCGTATAACCCAATCTCTTTAATCGCACGCTCGACAAGCGACGGATCAACAGACTTATCGAAGTCGATCTCACCACGTATCGCCCCGTTCGCTTTGTACATCTCATACTGCTTCTTAATATCGTCGATAAACATCTTGCCGTTCGGATCAAGTCCTGTCACGAACACTCTCTCCCATAACTCGGGATCTTTCAACGCCGTATGTTTCACCATGATGTCTATAATCTCTTCTTTACCTTGATCTTTAAAGAACGCATCGTTATAGTCACGCACCCCTTTTAGATAGGCTGCCATGAAGCGTAACGACAAATCTTCATTCGCCATGAACTGCGGTGAAGCCAACACCATGGCGATCTGTGATTCAGGCGCATAATCAGTCGCGTCTCCGAAACGTACATGAAAACCTTTACTGATACCCTGCGCGATAAGCGGTTCGATATTCAATGCCGCATCAACCGTTCCTGAATCAATCGCTCCAAGCATCGCACCGAAGTCCGCGATATGCACATACTCCACATCGTCTTCAGTCAAACCGGCATGCTTCAGCATCTCTTCATAGATATACCCATCAATAGAGTTGCGCGACGATACCGCGATTTTCTTTCCTTTAAAGTCGCTGTACTCCTTGATTTCATCCACCATATGATTGCCGATGACGAAACTGAAATAGGACTTGCCGGGCATATTATGGCCTTTATCCGCGATAATCCGTACGTCAATTCCTTGAGCGATTGCGTTAAAGAATGATGCAGTGGAAACGCCACCTGCGATATCCACTTCGCCAGCGGCTAGTGCAGGCAACATATCATCGCTGTTTGCAAAGTCCGCAAAATCTACACGTATATTGTAGTCATCAAAATAGCCCTTTTCTTTCGCAATATAGAAACCAGCTCCAGAAGCAGCACCATCTTCTGCTATAAATACCGTCGCTTGTTTTTCAAGCGGTGCCAAATCACCTGACGCCGGCTTGCCGTCATTCGTTACGGGCTTCGCAACTTCTTTCGAAGAACATGCCCCCATCATCAATACGACCGATAGTAGGCTGAACAACCCTGCCTTCTTCATCCATTTCCCCACATCATCTCTCCTTTTATCACTTATTCTCTTGATTTCAGTACTTCCTCTTGTAAGTGACGCCATATATCGATGAATTTTGCCGCCATTTCTGGATCTTTCCGGACATCCTCCATCTTTCTCGGCCTCGGCTTATCAATAATGATTTCTTCAATAATTTTACCGGGTTGGGCTCCCATCAATAGAATCCGATCACTAAGCAACAATGCCTCATCGATACTATGTGTAATGAACAACACGGTCTTCTTCGTCTCTGCCCAAATGCTCAATAACTCTTCTTGTAATATAAAGCGGTTCTGTTCATCGAGCGCACCAAACGGTTCATCCATCAGTAAAATCTCGGGATCATTCGCAAAAGCCCTCGCAATACTCACGCGCTGCTTCATTCCGCCAGACAATTCCTTTGGGTATAGTGAAGCAAACCGTTCTAACCCCGTCTTCTTCAAGTAAAAGTCCGTTCGTTCAGTAATGAATGCTTTCGGTAAGTTGCGCATCTTCAACCCAAAGGCTACATTTTCACGTACCGTCAGCCACGGTATGACACCACGTTCCTGAAATACCATCGATTGCAACGGCCGGTCGTTTGTTTCTGTCGCAATCGTAAAACTACCGACGCTCGGCTGTTCCAGTCCAGCCAGAATACGTAACAGCGTCGTCTTGCCACATCCGCTCGGCCCAACGAGACAAACGAATTCTCCTTCATCTACCGTTAGGGAAATATCTTCGAGCGCAATGACACTGCCCTGTTTCTTATAAAAAGCTTTCATTAGCCCATCCACCGTAATCTTCGGCTTCCCCTCCATTTCATTCACCTCCATGGCAATAATTTATTTTGAAGCGCACGCAAAATAAGCGAGAATAAATAACCGAAAAAGGAGATGAGTATTAATCCCACATACATTTCGGGCAATAAGAAGGCTTTATAGGACGTCCATATCAAATAACCAATCCCAGAAGTCGCTCCCATCATCTCTGCCGCCACAATCGTCAATAGCGCAATCGCCTGCCCCATCTGGATCCCCTCGAGCATGACGGGAAGTGCTCCAGGAAGAGCAATTTTAAAGAAGAAATTCCATTGGTTCGTTTGATAGTTATTGGCAACATCCAAATAAATTTTATCGATATTCAATACACCTGCCGCCGTATTAATGACAACTGGGAAAAACACACTTCCCGCAATCGTCACGACCTTCGACAAATCTCCAATTCCGAATAAAATAATGATGATCGGCAATAATGCCAACGTCGGAATCGGCATAAGCGCCATGACAATCGGTTGAACGAAATGTCGGATTGGAGAATATAATCCCATCAATAAACCGACAATGATACCTGGAATGACACCTGCTAAAAATCCGATGAAAATCCGATACAATGAGACACCAACATGTTTCGCCATCACGCCGCTCATAACCATGTCATAAAAGGTTTGCACAATCGTACTGGGCGGCGGGAAAAAGCGAATATCCAAGATACCTGTTCTCGACATCACTTCCCATAGCACCAGCAGGAATAACGGTGACACAATCGTCAGCAATTGCTTGCCGTGATCTTTACGTTGCCGCAACTTCCATTCCCTTTGCTCCACCTCAAATGATTCATTGCGAGCCAATTCTGAAGTCTTCACTCTTCACCACCTCTTCACTGCCTATTGTATGTAAAGGCCTAGTAAACTGGTTGGGCAGGCGTCATGTTCGGGTTGTTTCCGCAAAGTAGTTTGATTATACTGAAGTTATGACTACACTTACACCAGACCAAATTAGAGAATTGAATAGTTACAGTGTCTACCTGGAACAGCCTACACATCCCGTATTCACACTAGCGGACGTATTGGATTCCTCAAAAGTACAGAGTATCGTCCAAGTCGCCCAGACTGTCAGCCAAAGTCCGAATGAAGTCGTCGCAACTTCGTTCTTCGTACGTCGACTCGGTATGTTTTTTGCCATGCAGCTTTATAATTTAGCTGCATACGACGAAATGTGGAACGGATTGGCGGAAGATCTACAGTTCGGTGCACGAGAGGAGTTCGGCAATAAAACGATTAGCATATTTGTAGATAGCGCAGATTGGGAAATGATTGATGACGAAGACCGGCAAGCACATATTAAACGGGTGCTGGACGATGCACATGCAGTGATTACATCGTTGCGTAGCGTGGTGCCCATATCGCCTCTTACCTTATGGGAGAATATCTTCGGCTTCTGGCTCTGGCAATATCATGTACTATTGTCTGACCCAGGATCGGAAATGGAAGCAAGAGAAGATTTAGAGATGCTAAAAAACGATACCACATGGATGGATATCGCTGATCACTCACGTTTAGCAAGCTATTTAAACGGTTCCGAACCATCCGCTTTATTGAATACGACCGTTCGCAAAACGTGCTGTTTCTCTAAAGATGTACCCGGATTGATGCGTTGCGGTTTTTGTCCATTACCGTGAAAAAACAGGCTTTCGCTTACTACGCGAAGGCCTGTTTTTAACGTTTGCGATAAGCATAATAGGATTGCTGTGTCGAATAGATAACCCCCATTGCCGCACCACTATAAAAAAATCCCATGAATATTCCGGCAGACAAGTTCTTTGGATGACTGATGAATATAGATATTGCGAGCGCAACTACTGTGGCCACTGTTGAAAGCCAACTAGGAGGCAATTTAAAAAGCCATTTGGCAATCAATACGACGGCCAAAACAACTGGAACACCCCATATGGCATCCCATACATTGGTGTGAATAACCGGAAATTCCGTCAGCATTTGCTAACACCCTTTCATTTCCATTAGGATGTGCAGTTTTGCTTTATTCATCCATCATAAAATCTCCTAGTCACAAAACTAGGAGATCGGTTCTATCGCTATACATTCTTCGTGGCGGCTTCACTAATTTCAATTCGCATTTCATAGATATTCTGCACAATCACTTTACCGACTGCATAGGCAGGCACAGCTACCAAGATTCCAAGGAACCCTGCAAGACTTCCGGCTACTAATAATACCGTAATGATCGTAAGAGGATGGATATCGAGTGATTTCCCCATAACGTTCGGTGTAATTAGATTGCTATCGATTTGCTGCGCAACTAGCGTAACGACTCCGACCCAAATAACTAATTTAGGTTCCTGTAAATAGGCAATGATTAAAGCTGGAGCCACCGCAATCCACGGTCCGATAAATGGAATGATATTCATGAATAAAGCGAGAATTGCTAGTAGTAAAGCGTACTGAAGTCCGATGATGGAGTAACCAATCAAAATAATTACCGCTAAAATAGCACTAATTAATAATTGGCCTTGAATATAAGAACGTAAAACTTGGTCAATATCTTCCAACGTCTTCTTTACCCAAATACGACGCTTACCGGAGAACACATTGTAAATTCTCGGAGCAAATTTTTCGTGATCCTTCAACATAAATAAGAAGAAGAACGGTACAAGTAACAGTAACGCTACGGCTTGGACGAATGACTGTACAAATTGTACAAACCATTTACCGAATGTCACAGCAAACTTTTGAATTGATTCGACTGCTGAATTCATGGATTCTTGCAATCCTTCCGGTAAATTGTCCATTTGATTAATCGCTTGATCTTGCAGTTGCTCGAGCTGATGGGTGAGAGCTGGCCCATTGTCCACCAAATTATTCACTTGTTTCGTCACCATCGGTCCAATGATTGCGACTAAAATCCAAATAACGGCTACAAGTATGAGCATGATCGTTATAATACTTCCCCATCTAGGCATATTTTTCTTTTCCAAGTATTGCTGGATAGGTACCGTTATGTAATAAAGCAGTCCACCAAAGATTAATGGCATGATAATCGTTTGTAAAATAACTCCAACCGGTCTAAAAATATAATTTACTTCTAAAAAGTATTTCGTGATTAACAATGCCAGCAATATACCGACACCTACCTGAAACCACACCTTTTTCGTCAAATGCTCACTTCCCTTCTAGTTTAATTTATATAGTTAGCTTTATTATACGCGGTTGAATCACCCGTGTCGAAAATTAAATTCGCCCTTTGCTATACAATAACCCTTGATTTCTACACTGTATTGTAACAATAATTGTCTAACTATGCGAAAAAGTCTTAATTCCTCTTGTCCTAGTCGTATTTAGTCGGTAAAATGGTTCTGTCTTGGAAAGATTGCAACTCTTCAAGAAATACATCGTAGAAACGAAGGGATCATATGTTACAACAGACTTGGAATCGTCTTTGGTCGCTACATGATCAAGTGAAAGATGTCTTCCGATTGTTTACTGCACCTAATACTTCTGAAATGGTAAAAGGCGGACAAGGTGGTAAAAAGATTGGCGTGAATCACGAAGGAGGAGGTAGAGACTCCCGCAGTTATTCAGCTACACAGCTCATTGGATTGGTACTGGGTCCTTTACTCTTTTCCCTAATTCTACTGTTCTTCAAACCTGCTGATTTATCTGCAGCCGGTATCGCTATTTTAGCCAGTACCGTATGGATTGCGGTGTGGTGGATTACGGAAGCTATTCCTATTCCAGTCGCTTCCTTGCTACCACTCGTACTATTTCCGATGACAGGCGGACTGGAAATGAAAGATACAGCGTCTTCCTATGGAGATGAAACGATCTTCTTATTTATGGGTGGATTTATGATCGCGCTCGCGCTTGAAAAATGGAATTTGCATCGACGAATTGCATTGACAATTATTTCTGCCATCGGAACAAATATGGACAAAATTGTTCTTGGTTTCATGGTAGCTACCGGATTTTTGTCTATGTGGATATCTAACACCGCAACAGCGATGATGATGGTGCCAATTGGTTTGGCGATCATTACACAAGTATCTGTTGCCTTAAAAGACGATACATCTATCGACACATCAAAAGAAAACTTCGGTTTTGGTAAAGCATTGATGCTCGGTATTGCCTACTCTGCTTCATTAGGTGGGGTTGCGACATTGATTGGTACCCCGCCGAATACATTGCTTGCAGGAGCTATTAATAAAATTTATGGTATCGAGTTATCATTTGGTAAATGGATGTTATTCGGTGTGCCCTTCGCGTGGGTATTTATCTTACTAACTTGGTGGTACTTAGTGAAGATCATCTATAAATCACCGGTCAAAACATTACCCGGTGGACGTGAAGTCATCGATAATGAAAAGAAACTGCTTGGACGCCCATCAATTGAAGAGATTCTGGTCTTCATCGTCTTCGCTCTAGCTGCCTTTTCATGGATTACACGTTCGTTCTTCCTATCGAAATTTATTGACGGCTTAAGTGACGGTGTCATAGCCATTGTGTTTGCGATGATTTTGTTCATCATCCCGTCTGTAAATAAAAAAGGTGACCACTTACTGGATTGGAATACGGCAGTGAAATTGCCTTGGGGTATCTTACTTCTATTTGGCGGTGGACTGGCGATCGCAGCCGGTTTTGTCAGCAGTGGCCTATCTGAATGGATTGGCGCTCAGCTGATTGGGTTGAAAGGTGTTCCACTTATTCTCATTATTTTAATCGTTGCAACATTGGTCATTTTCTTGACGGAAATCACATCCAATACAGCAACAGCTTCCATGATGTATCCAATCATGGCTTCGTTGGCACTCGCACTCGGTTTCCATCCGTACGCATTAATGATTGCAGCAGGTGTAGCAGCTTCTTGTGCGTTCATGCTGCCAGTTGCCACCCCACCGAACGCGGTCGTTTTCGGATCTGGTTATCTGCGGATTCCTGATATGGCGAAAGCCGGCTTCGCACTCAATATAGTCGGAGTCGTACTAGTAACACTTTGTATTTACTTCTTACTTCCATTATTATGGGGCATTGATTTACAAACCATTCCAGAAGTATTTAAAGACTAAAACAAACCAGGTGACGGGACTCATTCCCGCATCTGGTTTTTCATTTACTGTGCTTTACTCAACACTCTACGTCGTAATCGGATCAGTAGTACATAGATTACAGGCACAACCGCCGAAAACATAGCGAGACCCGTCCACCCTGCATACTGCCAGAGCGGCGTTACTAGCGTACTTCCTGCCGCCATACCGATATAATAAGAAACGAGGTACAAGCTTGATGCACTTCCTTTATGATGCGTTGCTTCTTTACTTACAGAAGCGGCAGTTAAAGAATGGGCAGAGAAAAAGCCAAGACAAATCACGCAATAACCAATAATAATTAGCGGTAATGTAGTTGGAATGGTAAGAAGACAGCCGACCGCCAGCAGAATAACACCTATCAAACGAATAGGATTCATACCTACTTTACTGGCAATAGAGCCGGCAAGCGGTGCACCAATAATTCCAAATGCATACGCGAAATAGATATAGGAAACTTCATCAAGCGTCATCGAAAATGGTGCATCCGTCAAATGGAAAGGCAGAAACGTCCACATACCTGTAAAGCTCAGCTGTAGTACAATACCAAGTCCAAAGACAATTAGCAAAGCTGGATTCTTTAAATGTACGCCGAAACCTTCCATATCTTTCTTCATTGACTCCACACTCGGCTCGAAGTGAGTGGATTTCGGCAAAACAACTAGTAAGAAGATAAATACGACCACACCTATGACCGTCAGAAGTTGAAGTGATAGCTCCCATGACCAGCGTTCCGCTAAATAGCCCGTTACAAAACGACCGAGCATCCCACCTGTGCCGTTAAATGAAATATATAGCGCAGTCGCCACGCTTACTACCCGCTCATTGATCTCTTCATTGATATAAGCGAGAGCGGCAGCCAATACGCCAGCCATTGCGAAGCCCTGTATAAAACGTAGCACAAGGATGACAGTAAAAGAATGCGTCATAAACATAGGAATAAATAATAGCGCCGTTACTAATACGGAGATTTTCACAAAAATGGATCTGCCCAGCCGGTCTGAGTAAAACCCGAGTATCACCAATCCACAAATTAGACCTACTGTATTGACGGACATAGCTAAACTGGCAGTGGATACGGAGACATTGAATTGCTTTGTTAAAATAGGTAGCAAAGGTTGTAGAGCATACATCGCGGCAAATATTAGCACTGAAGCAATGCCTAGCCCGATGACAATACGCCAAAATCGAAGCTCGCGAATCGTTGATTTTGCTTGTGAATTCATAATGACACTTCCAGTCGATAAAATGTGAATAATGAAATTATATCACTACACTAAAAGTTTAACAGGAATTAGTAGACAACATATTGAAATCATATGTATATTATCTGTATAAAGAGCCATCCTACCATTTGGAGGTGTTAGACAAATGAACAAAATGGCGATGACAGCTGTCGGACTTGGTGCACTTTACCTCATGCGAAATAAGCAGTCACGGGAAAAACTTATGGAGCAAATTAGTAACCTTTCAGGAATGAACAGTAATCCGTAATGCCAATCATTTGCATACACCCGAAAAACCGGAGCCTCCAGAAGGTTTCCGGTTTTTCATTCTCTTTATAAATTTATGTTGTAGCCTTTCAAGATTTCGCGACAATAATTTGGATGTTTTCTCTTTTAAAAATGGGGTATTTATATACTAACAAACGAAACGGAGGAGATAGTATGAGTAACAAAGACCATGGTACAGAAGATAAATTAAAAGGGATTGGCAACAAAATTAAAGGTAGCGTAAAAGATACCTTAGGCGATATCACTGATAACACTAAGATGCAAGCTGAAGGTAAATGGGACAAAGCAAAAGGCGCTACACAAGAGAAAATCGGTGAAACAAAAGAACATTTCAGTGATGACGAAGCACACCCTGAAAAATAATACGTAGGATAACAAGTCTGCTGCTCAATCAGCAGACTTGTTTTATAGTTACTATAAAAAAGAAGGATCTTCCATTACGATGGGAGATCCTTCTTTTTCACAATTGATCTGTACCTATTCGCGGACTATTAGGAATAGGGTTAGTCCCTTCTTCATTCGAACTCCCATCCAGGTTTTCACCACTGTCTGTTTGTTGTCGGGCACTATCATGTTGATCTACAGACTGCGCTCGTTCTTCATCTGTTAATTGATCAACAAACAAAGCGATACCACCTTCTTTTAAATCATTGTAGAAGGTTTTGGATTCTTGTTTCGTAAAACCCATTTTAATAAAGATCGTCAACATTTCATCTTTACTGTTGAACAGACGACGCGTATGATCCCAAAGCGATCCTTCTTGAATACCAATTACCTCAATTTCAGAATCACTTTCCAAAACTTTCAGGTCATCCCGCACATTTGAAACTGCAGACATATGATGTTTTTTAAATCCCTTAGCTTCAAGTTCAGTTATTTTATATAGGACATTATCTACGGAATGAAACGTGCCCTCATACTGTTTATCAGCCATCATTGCACCTCCCTTTCACTATGCTATACTTCTACCCACTGAAGATCATATTCACACATGATTCAAAATACTTTACACATTTCTTCCTCTGCATAGTTCTTCACTTCTTGTACAAGCTATTTGTATCACAATGAAAAGGAGTGGTTAATTAGTGGAAATAAAAAAGAAGCTGGAATCTGAAGTTTCAAATATGGGCGATGAAAAGAAAGATCAGATTTTGCAGAACTTCAATCATTTTAAAGGCTATCTAGCCGATAAAGTGGAAAAAGGTGAAAGCCTTGGATTGAGTGATGAACAATTGGCGAAGACAACTGAATTTATTGCCAATTATTTATCACGTCATGAAGAACCTCGAAACCGCGAGCAATATTTATTGCAAGAACTTTGGGATTCAGGTTCTAAAGAAGAGCAGCACTCGTTGGCACATATGCTCCTAAAAATGGTTCGTCAAGCATAATAGGAGGCGATAAGACGTGGCTTCAACAAAAAACCCGAGTCCTAAATATCATCCGAATACGTATCGTCTGATTCAGACACATCCTGAAAATCTACAGACTAATACAGTTAGTTTGTTCGATTTGCACGAAGATATGCAAACGGTCGACTCCATTTCTTTACCTGATCAGCGAAAAGATCTTATGAAAGAAAAAATCAACCACTCCCCTCGTTTAAGTGGCGGTAGCTTGTCGAACGACTACGGCGCCCCGCACTGATTTACCGATAAAAGCCGTACAGTGAAAACTTCATTGTACGGCTTTCCCCTGTTTATTTGCAGTAGCTGTCGATATTTCCCGGGAAATGCAGAAAGTATTATGCAGTCCAAAAAATCATTTCCATGATATACTATGTTCCGATGGAAATGGAGGTTATGCGGATGAAACTATGGATGTATCCGCTGCTCGTTGTGTTGGGAGCTGCAAGTTATGGTATTTTATCAACGATTATTAAATTGGCGATACAGGATGGCTTCACCGCTTCAGAAGCAGTGACAAGCCAATATTATACAGGATTTCTATTAGCACTTATTATTTTTATCCTAGTCAAACGCGGCGTACCGACACTCCGTGGAAGTTTCCCAGTATTAATTGCAGGACTATTTACAGCAATTACTGGAACGGTATATGGGAAAGCAGTTGAATATATGCCCGCTTCATTGGCGGTCGTATTGCTCTTTCAATTTACATGGATTGGAATGCTTTATGAATGTATAGGAGCCAAGCGTTTGCCCAAACAGTCTGAAGTGGTGTCGCTTGTATTTCTATTCGGCGGAACCATTTTAGCCGCCGGATTGATTGACGTCGATGTAAGCGTGATTCCATGGCAAGGTTGGGCGTGGGGACTTGCTGCAGCCTTTAGTTTCGCGGCATTCGTTACAGCGAATCAGAAGCCAGTGCCCGGTATGGATGTAGTGACACGGCTTTTCTTAATGTCATTTTACGCGGCAATCGTCATTACATTTTTCCAATCCCCTGAAATTATATGGAATGGAATGTTGGGTGAGGGATTGTGGATGTATGGTGCCATATTAGGTGTGTTCGGCATCGTTCTGCCCATTTTCTTGTTTTCAATCGGAGTACCGAAAGTCGGAGCAGGCATGTCTTCTATTTTAAGTGCTGTCGAGTTGCCCGTGGCGATTATCGCTTCGATGCTGTTGCTTGGCGAAAGGTTAACTTTATTGCAGTTTCTTGGCATTTTCCTAGTTTTATTCGGGATGACTTGGCCCGCTATATTGCAACGTTTTGCAGTGAAGACTAGATTGCGATTAAGACGGTTGGAGTAAATGGAAATATGAATAAAACAAACGAGACTCCACTAATCCAGTGAAGTCTCGTTTGTTGTATATTCCGACCAATCCCCTCTACGCAAGGAAGCGATAAGGAACAGTAGCATGATATCCATTGCAACAACTGCGAAACTGACAATGATGAAGAATGTTGAAAACGCATGATCTCCAAAATTTAGCGAGAACGCAGTCATCAGCATCATCAGGAAGTGAATACTCATGTACCAGACATAAGCCATGTGTACGCGGTTATGCAAATGTGCTTTGCCGGGTTCTTGAATCCTCGATTTCCACGTGCCAAATAAGTAGTAGACAACGATTACTTTCCATATGAATAAAGTTTCGGCATATAGGGTCCAGCCGATATCACGAACTTCGGATAGATCCACGAAAACTCCTGGTACCGAAATCAGCACTCCGATGAATGCGGTGAGTTTCACTTTTTTCGCTACCGGATAATGTTCAGCAAGAAGTCGCGCCCCCGAATAAATCAAATAATAACCAATCGGTGCTGCCAGAATGTCGATCCCTATTTGCAGCCGAAAGAAAACGAAGAGGTAGCCCCAGAAGAATAATCTACACGCTTTATTCATGGTTATCTACCTCCGTCCGATCATCGATAACTTGTTGTATAGATTCCTTCGTCATATACGGATAGAAATGTAGATGACCAACTTGCCCGACGAACACTTCACCGGCTTCCGTTGTACCATTTAAATCAATCTTCACGTCTAGTAATGCATGTAGAGAAGGATCAGCGTAACTTTTCACTGTCAACCAGTCACCCATTTTCAAATACAAAGGAAACTTCATCTTACGTATATCGGTGCCTTTTGTTTTACTCCACTCATCACTTTCCAATACAGTCTTTAATTGCTCTGTTTCTGCACTATCTGCACTCTGCAATTTAATGTGGAATTTCCCTTGTAAAGTATCATCGAATACCGTGGTAAGCGATTCTATCGTCAATGCTTCTCGTGCGGCTAGTCGGGCTTCAGAATATTCTCCTACCGATCCTGATTTAAAAGAGAACGGATCCAACTGTTCATTCTGACGTTGGAACAGAATCTGTCCTATTGGATAAATCGTCGTATCATGGCCGGAGAAGTGTACAACCATTTCATTGAATCTCACGGTTTCTCCAAGTGTCACAAATGCTTCGGGATGGAACTGGATATTCACCCTCTTTAGTGAATATCTACCGAATTGCTCTACTTCTTCTACTCCCTCATTCTCCCCGAAACGATCTGGAGTTCCTCGAATATTACCAAGCTCTACAAGTTGAATAAAAGATGTATCTTCTTTATTCGTAATGAAGTAAAACGGGATATACTGTTCATTCTCCAAGTTCACATCAAGATAATGATTCAAGAAGACAGGGTGATCCAGCTTATGCTGCTCTGCGTACATATAATTACCAACCCAGATCAATACGATGGTCAGCATAATCGCCCAAAACGGTTTAATCTTCAACCGACCAGCTCCTTATAGCGAACGAATAAACGTCACCAAGTCCTGTTGATTGTCTGGTGTTACGCCATGTCCATCATTATATGTCTTGAACGTAACATCTGCGCCGAGCGATTCAAAATACTCCTTGCTTTCCACCCCAGATTGGGATGGAATTATATAATCATAGTCTCCATGCGAAATAAATACATGTTGATTTTCCACAGACTGGATTGCGTATTCACTCTTGACGAAATCAGGTACGTACCCGCTAAGTGCCACGACACCATGGAGTGAAGGTATCAATGTTACCCCCAGAGCTTGTGCAAGTACGGCTCCTTGACTAAACCCTACGACTGTCAAACGTTCAGGATCTAGATCGTACTCCTGAATGGCTTCACGAATAAATGATTGGATGTAGACGAGCACTTTATCGAATACTTGACGAACCGGCTTTCCTTCCTCTTCAATTGTGAAAAATGCATAGCCTGGCTCGTGAACGACAGGACCTCTCAAGCTGAAAATATGATGAGTTTCTTTAAAATCTTGGACTAGTTGTGGAAGGTCTCCTTCATGACTCCCCATTCCATGAAGTAAGAATAATGCAGGTCGTTTTTCTTCTGTATTCGCTGGCTTTGTATGTGTAAATGTAAATGGTGATTTCATAGTCATTCTCCCCTTTTCTCTTCTTTATGCCACTAGTTTACCATAGAAAAAAGCACCTGCCACTTTATGCGACAGTCGTGTTGAATAGCTTATTTCTATTCTGGCTTCGAAAATACTTCGTCCTAGTTAATTGTGCTATCTTTGATTTGATTAACTGCTTATTCCACTATATAACCATCCCGCATCGTAATAACCCGGTCAACATACGGTAGCATCTCTTCGTCATGCGTCACCATCAATGTCGTCAAATTTAAGGTACGTGTTAATTCCTGCAACAATTTCATCACACCTTTTGAGCGGTTCGTATCAAGACTAGCAGTCGGTTCATCCGCAAACAAGATCTTTGGACGATGGATGATTGCACGAGCAATTGCCACGCGTTGACGCTCTCCTCCTGATAAAGAAGAAGGATACGCCTCTTTACGGTGCTCCATTTCAACTAACTTCAACATCTCATCTATTGCTTTAGCCTGTTCCTTTTTGCTCGTTTTCGTTTCTGATACATCAAGCATCAATTGCAATTGCTCTTCCACCGTCAAAAAAGGCACTAAGTGGGAAGATTGAAAAACAAATCCGAAGTCTGTCGCCCGAATATGGCGAACTTCTTCTTGACTCATCTTCGTCATGTCTTTCCCATCAAACATAATTTCACCGGTGGATGCTTTTTGCAATCCTGCTGCGATGGTTAGAATCGTCGATTTACCAGACCCCGAAGGACCAATTAGCGCAGTAATTTCACCTTCCTTTAAAGACAAATTGACACCTTTTAATATCTCTTCTTCAATTTCTCCATTAGAGAACGTTTTTTTCACTTCATCAATAATAAAGGTAGACATATTACATCTCTCCTTGTTGAATCGCTTGAAGCGGTTCAATATTTTTCACTTGGAATCCTGAAATGGTAGCACCGATAAACCCAACCACCATAAACACCGCTGATAGCATCCATACGGTATCCAATGTTAAGTGGAATGGCATGCCTTCAGGTGCAACAAAACTAAATGCTTGGCTAAGTGCAATGGACAACACGAGTGAAATAGCGGTAATGACTAGCATCTGGTACCAAATCATCTTGAATAACGAAATCGTCTTCATGCCGATCGCTTTCAATATGCCGTACAACCCGATTTTCTGAACGTTCATCATATAGAAGAAAATAGCAAACAACATACCGCTAATAATGACTAAGAACCAGACGATCATATTCAATGACATCTGCTCTGCACTGTAACTCGGTATGGCATGTAAGAACTCTTTATTTGAAAAAGAATCTAATGCGCTAAGTGTCGGTGCATCTTTACCTGGGATGAAAATCGTCTGCATCTCCATCACTCGGTAAATTTCTTGATAGTTCGTCATGGCAATGAAAGCAACGGGTGCGTGACTGTACTTTTGTTGGTCAACAAATCCTTTAACGACGAATTCTCCACTGAATTGATTATTCGTTAAGACGTCCCCCACTTGAATTCCGTCTTCTTGTAAAGAACGATCCAGAACGATTTCACCTTCTTTAACGTTTTCGAATAGCTCTGAATTGGTAGAAGTAACGAATGCCAGACTGTGCTGTTTATCTTCTGCGTCATTGACGAATCCCATCTGAACCGAAAATGCAGTTGCTTCAGGATTGTCTATAAAGATTTGCTGCTGAACTCCTTCATCTATTTTTGAAAGATTATAGGTCTTGTCTGCATCTTTATCTAAATAAAATTGCCCTTGTGGTAATTTTTTAATAAGCGCTGCATTATCCTGTGATAATCCATTTGCCAGTCCTGAAATAATAAATGTCAAGAAGCTGACGAGAAATATAATGGACCCGAGAATCAGGAATCTAGTTTTGTTTTTCTTCATTTCTTTCCATGCGATTTTCATATCGTTTGCCTCCGTGTGTTTACTTTATACTTCTATCCTATCTTGCGAAGATGAACGGAGAATGAACAGCGTATTAAAACGCACTTCTTTTCATTACTTTTAAAAAGAGATATGACTTCCTATTTTTCTATCACTATGTGAAAATTGTAATAACGAAGGAGGGTTTTTGATGATTCGTTTTGAAGAAGTATCAAAGAGTTATGATATGTCTCGCTTAGCCGTGGATTCGGTGAGTTTAGAAATTAAGCGAGGAGAGTTTCTTGTGTTAGTCGGACCAAGTGGTTGTGGGAAGACCACAACGCTTAAGATGATTAATCGGCTGATTCCACTGACAAAAGGGACGATTTGGCTCGATGGCAAGCGCATCAGTGATTATCCGATCCATGAGCTCCGTTGGCAAATCGGTTATGTATTGCAGCAAATCGCGTTGTTCCCCCATATGACGATCGAGGAAAATATCGCAGTTGTTCCTGAACTGGTCGGTTGGAAGAAGAAAAACATCCGCGCACGCGTAACGGAACTACTTGAAATGGCTGGGTTAGATCCCGAAGAATACCGAAAACGTAAACCGCATGAACTATCAGGCGGCGAGCAACAGCGGGTCGGTGTCGTGCGCGCACTGGCTGCAGACCCAGATATTCTATTGATGGACGAACCATTTAGCGCACTGGACCCAATCAGTCGTCTAAAGTTGCAGGAGGATCTGCTAGATTTACAAAATAGAATCCAAAAAACTATTGTATTCGTCACACATGATTTACAGGAAGCATTTAAACTAGGCGATCGTGTTTGCATTATGAATGAGGGCAAAATCGAACAAATTGCAACACCGCAAGAGATTCTGACTAAACCCGCTTCGCCGTTCGTGCGCGAGTTTACAGCATCAGCTGCAGCCCGCACATTTTCCATTGCGGATCATATAGAAGAGATTCCGGCAGATTTGTCGCTATCTTTTGCGATCCCTATTGATTCTGAATGGGGGCCGCTCTTGCAGTTCTTAGCTTCTGAAGATCAAGTGGCGATTAAACAAGACGGTCAAGTTATTGGAATGGTTACCCGAAAAGGAATTCTTCATTTTCTAGCGGAGCAGTCACTGAAAGGAGGTACGTCTAATGAATAATTTTCTGGATGTATTTCAAAACAGACGCGGTCAATTACTGGAAGCACTAATTGAACATATTCAGATCTCATTAATCTCCTTAATAATTGCAGTGCTAATTGCGGTTCCACTAGGAATCTATTTGACAAATCGGCAAAAAATAGCGGAATCTGTCATTGGGATCAGCGCCGTACTGCAGACGATTCCTTCTCTCGCACTACTCGGTCTATTAATTCCCCTATTCGGTATCGGGAAAATACCCGCTATTATTGCGCTAGTAGTCTATGCATTGCTGCCTATTTTGCGCAATACATACACAGGCATTAAAGAAGTCGATCCTTCACTTCGAGAAGCCGCCACTGCGATGGGAATGAATACACGAAAGCGGCTAATGAAAGTTGAACTACCACTTGCCATGCCGATCATCATGGCAGGTATCCGCACATCGATGGTACTGATCGTCGGAACCGCAACATTAGCTGCTTTGATTGGCGCGGGTGGTCTAGGTGATTTGATATTACTTGGAATTGATCGTAATAATCCATCATTAATCGTACTAGGCGCTATACCTGCAGCGTTACTCGCACTATTCTTCGATTTCCTGTTAAAAATATTCGAAGGTCTTTCATTTAGAAAAGCCATTACTGCATTTACCATTTTCATTATTGCGGCCGTCTTGATGATTGCAGCACCATTTATAGGAGGTAACTCCAAAAATGAAATAGTCATCGGAGCCAAGCTTGGCGCAGAACCTGAAATTCTCATAAATATGTATAAATTATTAATCGAAGACCAAACCGATCTCTCCGTCGAATTAAAACCGGGGCTCGGTAAAACTTCATTCGTCTTCAATGCACTGAAATCGGGAAGTATTGATTTATATCCTGAGTTTACGGGTACCGCTATAGCCGAATTCCTGAAGGATGAAGCTGTCAGCAACGACCGCGATGAAGTGTATGAGCAAGCGCGAAAAGGACTAGACGAACAATTTGATATGACGTTCCTAACACCGATGTCCTACAACAATACGTACACACTCGCTGTTTCCAAAGCATTCCAAGAAGAGTACGGACTGAAAACGATATCTGATCTGGCTGCGGTTGAAAAGGCTGTAAAAGCAGGCTTCACTCTCGAATTTAATGACCGTGAAGATGGATACCTTGGCATTCAAAACCTTTACGGCATCACGTTCCCTTCCATCCAAACGATGGAGCCGAAGCTACGCTATCAGGCAATAGAAGCAGGTGAGATCAACTTAATGGATGCATATTCGACAGATAGCGAGCTACGCGAATATGAATTGACAGTTCTCGAAGACGACAAAGAACTGTTCCCTCCATATCAAGGTGCGCCATTGCTTCGTAAAGAGACGCTGGCGAAGTATCCAGAGCTTGAGGATGCGTTAAATAGCCTTGCTGGTATTGTGACAGATGATGAGATGCGTGAAATGAATTATCAAGTAAACGCGGAAGGTGCCAAAGCGAAGGAAGTTGCAAAGGCATTTTTGAAAGAACAAGGTTTGTTGGAGTAGTAGTGCGGGTGGCGTGACTGACCAGTGTACGCATTGAGCGGTTATACGGCCAGTATGATCGCCTACGGAGCGAGATAGAGCGGTTGTACGTGTTAATAGAGCACTTAGACACTGTCTTAGAGCGGTTAACCAAACACTATGATCGCTTATACGAATTAATGAGCGAAACTGTACAGCGCTCTCCCGCTCACTACGCGCTATCAATATAAGACAAAAACAGTCACCGACAGATATACCCTGCCGGTGACTGCTTTAATTTGATTTAATTAATCCATCCAAGGAACTTCGATCATTGTACGGCCGATCCACTCACGCAACACTTCGTTTGTTGGTCCCATAATAGCACCAGCACGCCCGTCGCGTACGAACTTCTCTACCTGACCTGTCATATAACCACGACCACCAGAAACTTGCAACGCCGAGTTAGTAACGTCAATCACCATATCCGCTGCATGCGTCTTCAGCTGCCATAATGGATACAAACACTCCGACAATTCCTTGCCTTCTTTAGTGCAACGATCCAACGCTTCTGCTGTACGATACAACATACTACGTGCGCTATCTACTTTGATCTGCGCCTTCGCCAACTCATGACGAATGACTTGGTAATCTGTAACGGATGATCCCGTATCTGCGTGTACTCTCCGTTTAGCACCATCTGTTGCCATATTTAGAGCACCTTGTGCAATACCGACCCAGCAAGCTGCTGAACCTAGTAAGAATAGAGGATCGATCGTGTTGTCGTTGAAATAGCCCATACCGCCTTCGCTACCGATACGGTTTTCAAGAGCCACTTGTACATTTTTAAAGTTCATCGGACCACTTGCGTTTCCACGTAGTCCCATTGCATCAAATGGGAATGCTTCGACACCTCGCTGATCATTTTCGACCAATAAGAACATCAAATTATCAGGGTCATCAGTTTCGGGAGACGTCGTTGCAACTAAATAAAAGTCTGCTTCTCCACCACTTGTGACAAATGACTTTTCTGCGTCCAGCAAATAACCATTTGCATTTCGTATTGCTTTACTGCCGATATTCCAGAAGTGGCCTCCTGTCGCTCGTTCACTAAATGCTAGGCCACCGATTTGTCCATCACGCAAGCGTGGCAATAAACGTTGACGCTGTTCTTCAGTGCCTGCTTCATAGATCGTATGCGCTGTTGTCATATGCATAACCCAGCACATCGTCGTAGACGGGCAATAATGTGCAAAGCTTTCGGAAAGTACTGCGAATGCTGTGAATCCGTCTTTCAGACCACCCGCTTCAACCGGGATGGTCACAGCCGAATAACCAGACTTCGCAACTTCACGTAAACTTTCACGTGGGTAACTTCTCTGTTGATCAGAAATAAGTGCACGCGGTAGCAGTTCTTTCTTGCCTAACGCATGTGCAGCTTTTTGTAATTCTTCATGCCCTTCTGGACAAGTCCACCATTCGGGAATTTGCATAATTCCTTCTTGTTGTTTTTGTTTTTCCATCATAGCACTTTTTACCAAAATTACCACTCCATTTTATCATTTGCCTACCTTTTCACTAGCTAGCAAGCAGGCTGTTCTCTATCAACGATATCATGTTTTATGAAATAGTAAAGATTAATCCAATAAATAACTATTATTTTCATTTTAAGTAAAAATAAAATATCTAATAAATCCATTCAATTCATCACAAAAACTATTAACTCTCACTCAAGACTTGTATATATAAAACGTTGAAAACACTATGAAGCATCAGCGTTAACAGTCATTTCAATTTCCTCATATCTACCCTACCAATTATCATTTTTTATTTAAGTATTATTTATTCAATAAAATTAGACACATTTCAATTGAAATTTATAAAGCACTCGATTATTTCAGGTAGTACTATAAAATGCTATAATAAAATGTAAAGAGAAGGAGGCGTATGCGATGAAAAAATGGATGAGTATCACGATTTTAAGCTGCCTATTATTTCTCACTGCATGTGCGGCAACAGATACGAATAAATTGACGATACCTGAACTTTCAGATCGTGAAAAACAAATACTTGAAACAGCTGCCAATACTGCATTTGTTTTTGATTATACAGCCGATCAAAACTATAAAAAGGTAACTCTATGGGTAGAAAAGTATGAAAAAGGCAAGAAGGTTGCAGAACCAATTAGTGAGCTATCCACTCCAATGCCTGGAGAGTCAACGAAGGGTAGCATCGTTTTGACAGTCACACAAACTCTCGAAGAAGAACTATTATTTTCTGCAAGTGTAAGTGACGATAAGGGCGCTGCAAGTGTTAGTAATCAAGAAGAGCTGAAAACACTGAAAGACATGGCGACTCTATTTAATACCAATCCACAAGAAGGTTTACTTCTTTCGGATAACATGTTGTTGGCGGGTATCATCTACACATCTACAGCAGAAGGTTCGCCGACAAGTACATTATCATCCGATTTCTATGAACAAAGAGAAGGCTATTTGGACGAATTAAAAGAATATGACGTGGTCTACGTGTTACGAGCTTCATTTGAAAAATAAAAAAACTGGCCGACAAGCATACTACTTGTCAGCCAGTTCAATATCCGTAATTCAATTTTGTAAATACTCTTTAACTGCCTGCGAAACAGTCTTCCCTTCCGCACGACCAGCGACTTCCTTCATTACAACGCCAATTGTCTGACCCATTGAGGCATCTTTTGAAATGCCTAATGAAGCTATCAATTCTTTTACTTCTTCCACATTCATCTGCTTCGGCAAATAGGATTCGACAATCGCGATTTTCGCTTTTTCTGCTTCCACAATGTCTTGTCGATTGGCTTTTTGACCTTCATCGAGCGATTGTTTTGTTTGCTTTAGCTCACGCTGAACGATTTTGATTTCTTCTTCTTTCGTCAGTTCGCGCTTTAATTCAATCGATTCATTTTGTAGACCTGCACGCAATAAATTAATGACACCTTTCTTCATTGTGTCTTTTTCCTTCATCGCAGTTCTTATATCGGCCATTAAACGATCTTTTAATTCTGACATGGAAATCCCTCGTTTCTATAGTGTTACGTACAGTATACAAAAAAATCATACGTTCAGTCTTGTATTCTTACTCCGTCTGAAATACCGCCCCCTTTTTAGAGGTTGACTTTACATTCGGCTTCGCAACTCCTAAACCTCTATTAATGAACTCACAAAACGTATACATCCGCCTTAATTGACGAAACTTCCGGTCTGGTTTACACTTTTTAGTAAGTAACTCCTTCATATAGTATAAGGACAGAACCCTTATCTGTTGGAGGAGTTTTTCGACATGTATATAAAAAGGAGTTCATTGTATGAAAAAAAGTGTAGTACTGGCGGAGAAACCTTCCGTAGCGCGGGATATTGCCCGTGTGCTGAACTGCAATAAAAAAGGTAACGGCTATTTAGAAGGCGATAAATATATTGTGACGTGGGCACTCGGACACCTAGTAACGCTCGCTGATCCAGAGAATTACGATACGAAATTCAAGACATGGAAACTAGATGATTTACCGATGATGCCTAATGATTTGAAACTAACGGTCATCAAACAAACGAGCAAACAATACAATGCCGTAAAAGCGCAACTGCTTCGCACGGACGTTTCAGATATTATTATTGGTACAGATGCTGGACGTGAAGGAGAATTAGTTGCTCGTTGGATTATTGAAAAAGCGAAGGTAAAGAAGCCAATCAAGCGTCTCTGGATTTCATCTGTCACGGACAAAGCAATTAAAGATGGTTTCGCCCAGTTAAAGCCAGGTAAAGCATATGAAAATTTATTTGAGGCAGCAGTCGCACGTTCTGAAGCCGATTGGTATATCGGTCTTAATGCCACGCGTGCACTGACAACCAAGTTTAACGCACAACTTAACTGCGGACGTGTGCAGACGCCTGTCGTGGCAATTATTGCACAGCGCGAAGAAGAGATTAACACTTTCCGGCCTAAAACATTTTACGGAGTCGAAGCGCAGTCTGATTCGAAATTAAAACTGACTTGGCAGGATGCAAAAACAGGCGATACACGTTCATTTGACCGCGACAAACTGTCTGCTATCGTCAAAAAAGTCGATTGTAAACAAGCTGTAATTGAAAATGTCGAGAAGAAAGCGAAAAAATCCTTCTCACCAGGCCTATACGATTTGACTGAATTACAACGTGACGCCAATAAAATGTTTGGCTACTCAGCAAAAGATACACTCAACATTATGCAAAAATTATATGAACAACATAAAATACTAACCTATCCACGCACCGACTCTCGTTTCCTTTCAAATGATCTCGTCGCAACACTTCCCGAGCGCTTGAAAACAGTGGGTATAGGCGAATATCGTTCCCTTGCGAATAAAATATTGAAGAAACCGATTAAAACGAGTAAATCATTCGTTGACGATAGCAAAGTATCTGATCACCACGCAATCATTCCGACAGAAGAAATCGTATTTCTTGATAAATTGTCTGATCGCGAGCGAAAAATCTATGATCTGGTCGTCAAGCGATTCTTAGCTGTTTTGTTCCCAGCACATGAATACGAACAATTAACGGTTCATGCAAAAATAGCAGACGAACGGTTCACAGCACGCGGAAAAACGATTTTGGCTGCTGGTTGGAAAGAAGTGTATGACATCCAATTCGACGAAGAAGAAACTGAACAGGATACGAAAGAACAATTATTACCTAAGCTAGTAGCAGGTGATCAGCTCGACATCAAGCTCATCAAAGAGACATCTGGTCAAACGAAGCCCCCTGCGCGTTTCAATGAAGCCACACTATTATCCGCCATGGAAAACCCAACGAAGTATATGGGATTACAGGATAAGAAACTCGCAGACACATTGAAATCAACAGGCGGACTAGGGACAGTGGCAACACGTGCTGATATCATCGACAAGCTATTCAACTCCTTCTTGATCGAAAAACGCGGGAAAGACATCCACGTCACGAACAAAGGAAAACAGTTGCTCGAGCTAGTACCGGACGAATTGAAATCTCCTTTGCTAACAGCTGAGTGGGAACTAAAATTAGAGAAGATTGCCAAAGGGCAGTTAAAAAAAGAAGCGTTCATTAATGAAATGAAAGGCTATACGAAAGAAATTGTTTCAGAGATTAAAGCGAGTGAAGCAAAGTTTAAGCATGATAATATTTCAACAAAAACATGTCCAGACTGCGGGAAGCCGATGCTTGAAGTAAACGGCAAGCATGGCAAGATGCTTGTTTGTCAGGACCGCGAGTGTGGTCACCGTAAAAACGTCTCCCGTGTCACGAACGCACGTTGTCCGCAGTGTAAGAAGAAGATGGAGCTGCGCGGCGAAGGTGAAGGACAGATCTTTACGTGTAAGTGTGGTTATCGCGAAAAACTTTCTACGTTCAAGGCACGTCGCGATAAGAATTCAAAAGGTAAGGTCAACAAACGTGATGTACAGAAGTATTTGAAGAAGAATAATGATGATGAGCCTATCAACAATCCATTTGCGGATGCGTTAAAAGGTTTGAAGTTGGACGACTAATCCAAAAAGGATTAAACAACATCTGTGTTGTGTAGCGCCAATCCCTTCAGTGTCAGTGGTCATACTTATTGTTGCTCATTAAAGATATACTTGTAAAGAGTTCTATAATTGAATTAGATTTAGAACTGCCCTTGAATTTAACTAAGTTCAAGGGCAGTTCTACTTCACATACTATTGCCAATGAGTGTTTTAAATCTAATCACTATGAAAGTTAGATTGAAGCGGAAGCTTCAATCCCCACCACACCACTTCACTCTCTAGAGTATTTGCACTTAAAATCACTAAAAAAGCTGTCCCACAAAACTTCGTGGGACAGCTTTTTATTGCTCTATTAGTAAGCTCTTGCAAACCAAACTGTATGCTTCGATTCATTTCCACAGTTAATACAAGCGGATTTCTCTGCCGGTGGGTTGAATGGAATATTACGTGTTGTAAATTTCGTTTCATCTTTGACATGTTCTTCACATGCGTCATCGCCACACCAGCCTGCAAGGATCCAACCTGGAGTTACTTCGTTGGTCGCACTATCTTCAATGTGCTTCTTCAACTCGTCTAACGTATCGATATTCGTATGAGAGTTTTCGTCACGGAACGTACGAGCATTCTCAAGTAAACGCTTCTGCATCGTCTGTAGTTCTTGCTCAATGCTAGCCACAGCTTCAGTCAGATCAACTGCTACTTTCTCACCGCCGTCACGCGCTTTCATCAATGCTTGATTGTTGTCAAGATCACGTGGTCCAAGCTCTAGACGTACCGGAACACCCTTTAATTCGTACTCGTTAAACTTGAAGCCTGGAGACTGATCCGAATCATCCAAACGGACACGAATGCCTTTAGATTTTAATTCAGCGTAGATCTCGTCTAGCCTTTCCATAATCGCTGGATTCTTCTTCCAAGGTCCAACTGGGATTAGCACGACTTGTGTCGGTGCAACGCGCGGAGGCAATACAAGACCTTGCTCGTCGCCATGTACCATAATAACGGAACCGATCAAGCGTGTTGACGTTCCCCATGATGTCGTATGCACGAACTGGTGCTTATTTTCTTTTGTTAAATATTTAATATCAAATGCTTCCGCAAACTTTGTTCCAAGATAATGTGAAGTTCCAGCTTGTACCGCTTTACCATCTTTCATCATCGCTTCAATCGAGAACGTATCAACTGCTCCCGCAAAGCGCTCAGAAGGTGTTTTCTGTCCGTCATATACAGGAATCGCTAATAAGTCTTCTACGACTTCTTTGTAGATTTCTAACATTTGCATCGTTTCATGGCGCGCTTCTTCTTCATCTACGTGTGCAGTATGTCCTTCTTGCCATAAAAATTCTGATGTACGAATGAATGGTAGCGTCTTTTTCTCCCAGCGGAATACGTTTGCCCACTGGTTGATTAGTACTGGAAGATCACGATAGCTCTTGATCCAGTCAGAATACAAATGACCAATCATCGTTTCAGACGTCGGACGCAGCGCCAAACGTTCTTCCAATTTCTCGCCCGCCGCTTCTGTCACCCATGGCAATTCTGGAGAGAATCCTTCGATATGATCTTTTTCTTTTTCGAAAAATGACTCTGGAATTAGCATTGGGAAATAGGCATTACGGTGACCTGTTTCTTTAAAACGACGATTCATTTCATCCTGAATATGCTCCCAGATTTCATAGCCGTCTGGTTTAAACGCGATACATCCACGCACTGGTGTATAATCCATCAAATCTGCTTTCTGAATCGTATCGATATACCACTTCGTAAAATCATTTTGCTGATTGCTCATTACTTCATTTCCTCCTTAGTAAAAACCGCACTCTTGTTATTCCATACTGCTAATCATATAACAAATCAAGCATTCCTACAATTGAATGTCGTCACTATGCCTGTCTGTCTCCATAAACTCCATAAAAAAACTGCCCTCAATTAAGAGGACAGCGTTCAATTAAACTAATTTCTCTTCTGCAAAGACATATTGAGGTTCGCTTTCTGTCTTCACTGTTTCCTCACCGAAGCGACCTTCCCACTTCGACAAAACTACGGTTGCAAGAGCGTTTCCGATTACGTTAACTACCGTACGTGCCATATCCAGCAAACGGTCGATACCCGCGATAAACGCCAAGCCTTCAAGCGGAATACCTACTGTTCCAAGTGTCGCAAGTAACACGACGAATGAAACGCCAGGTACGCCCGCAATTCCTTTAGACGTAATCATCAACACTAATACCAATGTGATTTGTTCCGTAATACTCAACTGGATTCCATACATTTGTGCAATGAACATGGCCGCCAATGCTTGGTAAAGTGTAGATCCATCTAGGTTAAACGAGTAACCTGTCGGTACCACGAAAGATACGATGTCTTTCGGACTTCCGAACTTCTCCATTTTCTCCATCACTTTCGGCAACACCGTTTCCGAACTGGATGTTGAAAACGCTAGAATTAATTCGTCTTTCAAGATCTTCATGAAGTGGAAGATGTTCACGCCGACCATCTTCGCGATCCCACCTAACACAACGATGATGAAGAATATCATCGTGGCATATACAAGTACCATTAATTTACCCATTGGAATGAGTGATTCCAAACCAAATTTAGATACCGTTACACCAATTAACGCGAATACACCAAACGGTGCGAATTTCATAATCATATTCGTTACCCAGAACATCGCGTCTGCGACTCCTTGAAAAACTTCTAGAACCGGTTTGCCTCGCTCTCCGATTGCAGCTACACCTAAACCGAATAACACAGAGAAGAAAATGATTGGCAACATATCGCCATTCGCCATCGAGTCTACGATATTACTTGGTACGATGCCGACTAACACATCCATGAAGCCGCCATTCTGCACTTCTCCTGTCGTTTCTACGTATTGCGAGATATCACCCTTTTCAAGAGAAGACATATCGATGCCTTCACCTGGCTTGAAAATATTAGCAGACATAAGTCCCACAATAATCGCAATCGTTGTTACAATTTCAAAATATAAAAGCGTTTTACCGCCAAGTTTACCTAATTTCTTAATATCACCTGTACCTGCTACTCCGATTACTAGCGTTGAAATAATAATAGGTACTACAATCATTTTAATCATATTGATGAACATCGTGCCGATTGGCTGTAAGTATCTCTCTACATTAGGATTACCATAAAAGATTGCACCGACTGCAATACCTAAAACCAATCCAATTAATATTTGGTAAGCCAAAGACAATTTAAATATCTTTTTCATCGATAATCCCCCTTTGACGTTCTCTGAAAACGCTTTCTTTCAGTAACTTATTCATATCTTACGGGGACCCTACAAAATTCTACAATATCCTACAATAATTATTTTCGTTCTTCTATTACCTCCATATATAACACATGCAGAAACTTCTTACTGTTCACTTTGACAGGCCTAATATCGAAACTATCTTCTTGAATCTGTTTCATTCTCATACTAATCTCCTGGAAATCAAAGAAGCGTGGTGCATAGTATTCGAATTCATCGATTGTATAATCTACTGCGCCAAGTGATGCCAAATGTTCCATTGCGGTAAGGATTGACCGACGGATTCTTTGCTCCATCGCCTTACTTTCTTTGGAGATGTCTCCATCTGGCACACCCAGTTTGGTCAACGCGGATTCATACAGCCCCTTTAAAGGCGGTAGTTGAACAGCTCGCTGCTCGTTCAAGACTTCCATGATGGCTACGATGTCGCGACTCGCGCTGTCACTGAAGATTCCCATATCATGCAGCTTCTTTAGAACAATATCTTTCACCGATTGTTGCACTTTAGGTTGTTCAACAGAACCGAATTGCGCCAGTGATTCCCGAATCGTCAATAAGGAGCTTTTTAGACGTAATTGCTCAGCTGTACGTCGCACGATGCTCTGTACTTCTATTTGATTGATCGGCTTATGTATGAAAAATTCGACGCCGACTTGATAGGCCTCGCCAACCATCTCTTTGTTAACTACTTGGCTCAGCATAATGAATTGTCCGCAGTAGCCTTGCGATTTCAACTGTTGAATCGTTTCGATCCCGTCGAGTTCAGGCATCAATAAATCGATCAATACAACGTCGGGTGCCAAGGATAGTATTTGAGGAATAGCTTTCACTCCACTGTCAGCCTCGCCAATCACAATCCCTTCTTGCTCTGCTAGAATATTTTTTAGCATCACACGGCTTGCTTTATCATCATCTACGATAAAATATCTCATGCTTCTATCTCCTTCATAATGGATTCCATGGGGATTTCCACTAGTACATTCAGTCCTTTATCTAGGCGTTCTACAGCAATTGTACCTTGCATCGCATCGATAATTGTGCATACATGCGATAACCCGATACCTGTTGCTGCTGTTCCTTGATCCGTAAATTTGGTCGTATATCCTGGTTCAAATATTACGTCTTCATGTTCAAAAGGAATTCCTTTTCCTGTATCACACACACTAAAACGCACCCACGCTCCATCTCTCTTTACTGTAATGTGTACATGACCTTTTTCTTCAATAGCTTCTACCGCGTTCGCCGTCAAATTGTTCAACACGGCAAGCAAAGGTACATGCTGTCCTGTTTGGAAGTCCCCATCAATTGTTTTTTCCACCGTGCATTCCTTACCGATCATATCACTGTACTTTTCATTCGCAGTGACGACCATGTCGAGTAAATCAGATAGATAAAATGCCTCTACTTGTTGCCGCGTAGTCCACTTTGATAATCCCGCCAAAATTCGTTGGGAGTCTTTTTTCACTTCGTGGATTTCCTGCGCTATATGCAACGCTTGGGTGCTAAGCTCCCGTTGCTTCTCTTTTTTAAGCTTGCGGTACAAGTCATGACTTGACGCGGTGATCTGTTCTATATGGTTCATGGATTTTTGTAAATACAGTGCTTCCGCATATAGCTCTGAACCCACACCAAGCATCTCTTCTACACGCTGCTTCTCTTTTGATAACGCCACAGAACTATATAACCCCACCGTGAAGAAACTACGCAATAGTGCCACCCCAACTAGAATGCCCCACTCTTTACCATTAAGTAGTGAACCATGTTGCCACCAATTACGCAGTGCATGCTCGGACGTGTTGCTCACTACTTCAAATAAGAAAGCTAATGCACCCAGTCGAAGTGGTAAAGATTTATATTTTTCAAGACCGACGAAGTGCCAGCCGACCGCCACGATAAAGTAAAATAAAAAGACGGGTACATGCATCTGTAAACTCTCAAGCAACTCAGCGCCAAGCCACATCTCTTTCGTTACGCGAAATACTACTACGGTAACTGCCGTAACGAATCCTGTGCGCAAAATGGAAACAGGTGGATAAATAAGAATTAGTAAAAAGAACAATATACCGCCTAACGCAAAACGGAACATTTCTCCGTCAAACGGCATCACTTTCAATTCACCGGTAAGAGCTGTCAAGATTGCAATAAATGCAATTCTTGCCGCTTCTGATTGATATACATGGCGCCACATTAATTTTGCATTCATTATTTTGCTCCTAATAAAATAAGTAATCGTACACGTATTATAGCAACCAGGAAAGCAATGTACAGTTTTGGACTTGAATATTTCGGGTACAGTAAGAAGGGATATTTATTATATTTATATATTGAAAGGATGAAATAAATGAAAGTTTTAGTTGTAGGTGCAAACGGTCATATTGGAAAACAGTTAGTATCATTGATTCAAGATAGCAACACACTTGAAGCAAAAGCAATGATCCGTAAGCAAGAACAAGCAGAACATTTCGAGAAAATCGGTGCGGAAACCGTGCTTGTAGATCTTGAAGGCGAAGTAGAAGACATCGTAAAAGCAGCAGATGGTGTAGATGCTATCGTCTTCACAGCAGGCTCCGGCCCAAAAACCGGTCCAGATAAAACGATGATGATTGACCTCGACGGTGCTATTAAAACTATACAAGCAGCGGAAAAAGCCGACGTTAAACGTTTCATCATGATTAGTTCGTACGACACAACACGCAAAGCGATCCAGGAAGCGTCAGAATCATTTGCTCCGTACGTTGTAGCAAAACACTACGCAGATGAATGGTTACGTTCAACTGATCTAGACTATACGATGATTCATCCAGGTGCTTTAACAAACGACAAAGGAACAGGCAAAGTAAAAGCCGCGAATACTGTCGAACCAAACGAAGTACCACGGGATGATATCGCAGAAGTCATTTTCGCTTGTTTGGAAAACGACTCAACAATTGGCAAAGAGTTTCAAGTAATTGGTGGCTCTACACCGATTAGAGAAGCGATCGATGCGCTATAAAGGCAAAGCAATAGAATCAACAATTTAGATAGTAACTATAATCGCGGAATAAAAATAAACTAAAGACCAACTCCCCATGAGTTGGTCTTTAGTTTATAAATCATTTTAATTACTACTCCTCTTCCATTTACACGGAGCAGCAAGCTCAATTTTTTATACTTGCAGGAAAATAACGGTTTTTCAGCAAAGTGGATATGACCTCCAGTATGATCGCCAATACTAGAATCATATATGTAATTATCCCAACTTCACGCAAATCGAAGTAGAAGCTCGAAGCCATAAACAGCTCGAAACCGATCCCCCCGGCTCCGGCTGCCGCTCCCATTGCAACTGCTACCGCAAAGTTAATTTCAAACCGCAGAAAAGTCCAGGACATAAGATATGTAAATGTCGAAGGAAGTATGGCATGTACTACAATGTGCCACCAACCCGCACCCGTAGCCCTTAACGCCTCGATAATTCCTTTGTCCACTTCCTCAAACGCTTCAGAAAATGCTTTTACTAAATACGCAATAGAATGAAACAGCATGCCTAGCACTGCAGCTTCACTCCCTAATCCAGCCGCAATAGCAAAGATCAAAACCCATAAAACCGTAGGAACTGCACGGATAAAGGCCAAGAAGATGCGAACTATTTTGGTGATCCATTCATTGGTCAAATTAGTCGCTGCAGATAGCGCTAGAAAAAACGAAAGAACGGCTCCTAGAATTGTAGATAAAAAGGCGAGTCCAAGCGTAATACCCACTTGATGGAAGGCTTCTCCCCAACCGAAATGACTGAGGGCAGGTTCTAAAAACATAACCCGTAAATTATAGGCTGTTTCCTTTATAGCTCGTTGAATGTCGAGCCCTGTATAGTCAAAGAACAGGAAAGCTAAGACAGTCAGTACGGTTAGAATGAAGATGGTTAACTGCATGATTAGCTGTACTTCATTGCCCGACTTTATGCTAATACGACCATCACTTCGTCGCTTCATATGTGTTGTCGCTTGCATTAGAGAATCACCTTCCGTACATGGTTTGAAAGTAGTTCAATGAGGATGACAGCTACGACGATACTGACAGTAACTAACGCCACTCCATGATAGTTGAGTGTTTTATAATACAAGTCAAATGTGTAGCCGATTCCTGTTCCTGTCAAGATTCCTACTAACGTAGCATTGCGTATATTTGTTTCAATCATAAACAGTATCCAACTAATCATTTGCGGTAAACACTCGGGAATGACTGCTTTCATAATAATTTGGATATATGTTGCACCTGTTGCTTGTAACGCTTCTACCGCACTTTGGCTGGACTCGTCAATGACCTCAATGAAAGCCCGAGTTAGAAAACCGACCGAACCAACGAATAAAGCGAGATACCCTGTTAAAGAGTTCTGCCCGAACGATAGTAGTAAAATTAATGCCCAGGCTACCACGGGAATATTTCTTGATAGCGATGCTATAAACCTCGCCAAGATACCAAGTAACTTGCTCGTCCCCACCGATTTTGAGCCCATCACTCCCAAGAAAAGTGAAAGAATAGTAGCTGTTGTAGTTGCCGCAATAGACATGAGGATCGTTTCAACTAATTTGTCTAGAATGGTTGGCATACGTTCAAGTGATTCCTCAGTGACTACCAAGTTGGAAAATATCCATATAAAAGCTTCAGGTAACGTCGCGAGTCCATGTAAAATATTAAAGTCGGTGAGCACGGATGACAGATACGTTACTAACGCAAGAAGAAGGACCACTACTATCATCTGTTGGTTTTTCTTGTATCGTATTCTATTTTCATTCACAATAGTTAGCTCCTCATACCGTTGCTAGTTCTCTTACTACTGGCACGGGCTTTGTCTTGGTACCGTAAATGACATCCGTACGTTCCATAGTCAAGCGATGACTCACATCATCAAAGACCACTTGACCTTGCCTGAGCCCTATAATACGATCTGAATAATCACGTGCCACCTCCACTTGATGCAGATTCACGATGCATGTAATCCCAAGTTCCATCGTGATGGACTTCAAATGATCCATGATGATTTTGGAGGCATTCGGATCAAGAGAAGCTATAGGTTCATCGCATAAAACAATTTTAGGTTCTTGGATCAACGCACGTGCAATTCCCACTCGCTGTTGCTGTCCACCACTTAGTTGATCACAGCGCTTATAGGCATGTTCAACAATCCCCAGTTTTTCCAATAAGAAAAATGCTTGCTCTTTTTCTTCCTCAGTAAATCTGCCCATAACTCCCTGCAATGTCGTTTTATATCCAAATCGACCATGCAGAACATTTTCAATGACAGATAATCTTGGCACCAAATTATAATGCTGAAAAACCATACCAATATCCGTTCGTAACTTTCGTAATTCCTTTTTGTTCAACGTCCCTACATCTGCTCCATCAAAGATTACCGCACCTTCATCAATATCAACCATTCGATTGATGCATCGAAGTAAGGTTGACTTTCCCGCGCCTGAAGGACCAATGATCGAAATAAATTCACCAGCATCCACTTCAAAGTTTACATTCTTCAAGACTTTATTTTGATTGTTATATGATTTCCCAAGTTGTTGTACTGTTAATAAAGACATATCTTCTCGCTCCTCTTTTATTCGAATATATATACAATCAAAGCGTACAATTCCATGCACGCTCTGACTGAACTCACCTATTCATTAAAAAGATTTCGGACCGGGGTAAACCAAGCGTCTTCAACTGGCACAAAACGCTCTTCTTCCGTTTTAAAGAATAAGCCTGCTGCATTAGAATCTTTTGGTACGAAAATTTCTTCGTTATCGGCAAACTCATCTGAAGTGAATAGTGTTTGTAATTTATCAAAGTCTTCTTGACCAAGAACATTCGTATTCGCAACAAATGGAGCGTTAAGTACAGGCGTTACTTCCATCAGAGTGAATTCCTTGCCTGCTACACGATTAAATGGTTCCGCTGCATCTTTTTTTACTTTATATACAGATCCCACTTCATTCTCTTCCCCTTCTACTACGTCTACATAGGATTCAACACACGTATCACAAAAAGCCGCCACATCTGTACTGCCATTCAATACATTCACTGCTGAACCTTGATGAGAATTACCGAATAAGACTTGTGAAAATAGAGGGCCACCCTCCATTAGATCTTCGGCATTCAATTCTCCATATTTCTTGTTGTCAGCAAAATGATCGATTATCGTGGAGGAAGGAATGACAAATCCTGAAGTTGAGCTATTTGAAACAAATGAAATGCTTTTCTCCGCTACTGTATCTAAGGAGAATTCACCGTTTACTTTAAAGGTTTCTTGATCCTCTACGTCAACTGCAAGCCAACTATAATATAAGGCGTCGTCCAATGTACCAGAAGGGCCAGTGGAAACTACTAACGGCTTATTTGCTTCATTTCCTTTATTGGCTTGGACATACCCTTGCGCACCCATGTAGGCGAGATCCGCGTTATCATTCACCATAGTTTCAATTGCGATTGCATAATCAGTCGTCAACTTGTGCTCTACCGATTTTCCGGTTGTTTCCTCGATGGCTTTTCCAATTTCATCTCGTGAAGTTTTCATATCATTTCCTGATTCATTGGGATACCAGACAATACTGATGACGTCATCCACTTCTGTTTTTTCCGCTCCCGCTTGGCCACTTGAACACGCAGACAGTAGTAAAGTGGCTGACGCAAGTATTGCGAAGACCGAATTCAATTTCTTCATCAAGTTCACTCCTCTTCAACTAGTTAATCAACTTTATTGAAACATAGAAAGATAACGCAATGTGAGTATTTACAGGATCTTCACAGACTCTTTACACCACTTTGATCCATCCATTAAAAATCGGAAGGACTCACAATATCGCCAATATCAATTTCTTTCCCAAATACACCGTGATAGTCTGTGCCACCTGTCATCAACAGATGATACTGTTCGGCTAGTTCTTCAACTCGTCTACTATCTTCGGCTGTATGATCAAAGTGATTGCGTTCAATACCGTCAAGTCCAGCTTCCACCAATTCAACGATCAAATCATATGAATCCAACTGTCCTGGATGCGCAACTACAGCCAATCCACCGTCAGCTTTAATGGCTTCCACCGCATCGTACACATCGATGTATTCTATATCTCCTGAAGCAACGCCCTGTCCTTTAAATAACTGTTTGTACAATTGTTGATAGGCGACTGAAGTAAAAGGATCTTCTGTCAGCTCTTTCATAATATGTTGTTTGTAAACCGTTCCGGTAAGCTGCACAGATTCAAGGATTCTGTCCTTATCAAGCAAATAACCGGCCTTGATTATTTGTTCTATTTGCCAAAGCGAGTGAGCGTGCCTTCTTTCTAGCAATGGTTGGCAAATCGATTGGATATGTATTGCAGTGGGATCATAGTTGTAGCCAAGCACATGTACTTTTCGTTGCCGCTTGAAGTCATATGCTGATATTTCAACGCCGGGTAGTGCTATGATGCCGAAATCCTCACTTACAGTTCGGATTTCCTCCCAGCCGGCTACCGTATCATGATCGACAAAACTGATATGTGTTAAGCCGGCCTGTGCAGCCTTTTGAAAAACAGTAGAAATAGAATCCGAGCCATCTGAATAGTGACTATGAACATGTAGATCAGCTTTCAGAACCAACACCCACCTTATTGTCCAGCACGATTTTTTTCGCCTTCATGTCGAATACTTTGTCACATAACCCTTCCATGAACTCTATATCATGGAAAATCCCGACGAGCGTTGTCCCATTGTTCTTCAGTTTTTCTATCATTTCACGAACTCTTACTTTTGATTGCTGATCTAAACTAGCAGTCGGCTCATCAAGCAATAATAGTCTAGGTTTTTTTACAGTAGCCATGGCAATGTTCAAGCGTAATTTTTCGCCGCCCGAGAAGGTATTTGGATAACTGTCCCATAGCTTAGGATCCAGTTCGAAATGAGCTAACGTTTTTTCAGTTTCAACATTGGCTGTTATTTCAGATTCCCCCATCTCCAATAACGCATTGGTCACTAGCTGTCGGCAGGTTGTCCTAGGCATAACATTTAAAAATTGAGATACATAACCAATTTCGTATTTACGCAAGTACAGCATTTGTCGATCGCTCACTTGAGATAAATCCACAAGCCCAAAGCGCTTCGAGTCGTATAGGATCTTACCTTCATCCGGTAAATACGTACGATAAATACTTTTTAAGATCGTTGATTTCCCACTTCCACTTTTCCCTACAATGCCAATAAACTCACCCGCTTCTAAGGAAAAATGAATGTTTTCTGTAGCTGGCATGGTTTTGTCTAAATGATGAATAGTGAAACGCTTTCCGAATCCGGCGATTTCCAGTATAGACATCACGATGATGCTCCTCTCCAATTATATTAGTTTGTGCGATAATTAGTTTTTGTGGTCAGCATTCCGTTTACTATTGTTGTCGTCAACATAGGATAGCCATCATCCATTCTCTCAATGATTAGTAGGTCGGCTTTCTTTCCAATTTTAATCGATCCCAATTCGTCATCTATTCGGACTGCCTTCGCCGGATTCAACGTAACCATCATGAACATTTGGTGCAGATCATTTCCATATTGTTCATGTAATGCAAAGACCGCATGCAAGAGACCGGCTGGATAATAGTCACTGCATAAAATATCAATACAGCCATGATCAATTGCTTCTGTTGCAGATAAATTGCCAGAATGAGAACCACCAAGTAAAACATTCGGAGCACCCGCAATCGTATGCAAACCAAGTTCTTTGGCTCTCTTCGCAACTTCCAACGTAATCGGAAATTCACTAATCGTTGTACCAAATGTTTTCACTAATTCTAGCTTCTGTACATTATCATCATCATGAGAGGCAATAGCAATGCCTTTTTCCGTAGCAATCTCTGCAATTTCCTTCATGTTTTCAGTCGTTAGAGACTCTGTAGTTTGTCTTTCAGCGATCAGCACATTGATGTCTGAATCTGATAGATCCCGATATCCTTTCAATGTTTCACGATACACTTCTAAATTTCGATACTGCCCTTGTCCCGGTGTATGGTCCATAAATGAGAGCAAATGAACTTTGTCATCTTCTATATTCTGCACAAGACTCGCCACACCATCCATATTGTCAATCTCAAATCGCGCATGTAAACGATGACGAATCAAGTGTAAATTCCCATGTGTTGAATGGATAGCATCGATCATACGCTGGATATTGTTAGGATGATGCATCGTTTTCTGTGTAAAGACATCTTCCCCATAAAAGGACAGTGAGTGAAACATAGTGGTAATCCCGTGACTGATCAATACTTTTTCAGCCTCTCGCAAACTTATATCGAAATCCATCATGCAAGAAGGTCTTGGCGATGCAATTGTTTCAATATAATCAGAATGAATATCAATAAACCCTGGAGAAATAAGTCCGCCGCCGGCATCAATCCGGTTAGCCTCAGGAAATCTCATTACATCTTCCTGCGGGATGATATCTTGAATGAATTCCCCTTCTACAACAACTGCAAAGCCTTCAAGAATTTCGTTTTCTGTTATGATATTCCCATTGTGGATTACATACATGTCAGCAGTTCCTCCTATAGTAATGAGTACACTAATTGTTGTGTGTACGCATGTTGTGGGTCTTCCAATACTTGATCCGTCAAACCTTCTTCAATTATTTCGCCGTTTAACATAACAATAGTACGGTCCGCCAGCATCCGAATCACTGCCAAATCATGTGACACCACGATCATGCTGATTTGTAGTTCTCTTTGAATTTTTTTGATTAAATCTAGTACATTTGCTTGCACCGACAAATCTAGCCCAGTCGTTACTTCATCCAAAAATAAAATAGGTGGGTTATTCGATAACGCTTTAGCAATTTGCACGCGCTGCTGCATCCCCCCCGAAAACTTTTCGGGTTCTTCTTTCATACGATGCAACGGAATATGAACATTCGTAAGCAATCTCTTCCCTGTTGCCTCCATATCTGACACATTCCGATTTCCAGCCGCAATTAGTTTTTCCGCTATGTTGCCAATCGATGAAAAGTTCATTTTCAGTCCATGAACTGGGTTTTGATATACCATGCCATAATCATGATTTCGAATCATACGCTTTTGCTGAGAAGACAATTCAAAAACATTTTTATTTTCTTTCCCTGGTCGGTTAATGTACGCAGCTCCAGATGTGATGTCGGTATCAAAATACAAGCACTGCATCATCGTCGATTTACCACTTCCACTTTCTCCAACAATCCCTAAAATTTCTCCACGATAAAGATCTAAAGAGACGTCTCGTACGGCAAAGACCGTTCCACAAATTTTGCAGTAATTTTTCTCTACACTATTTCGCTCTTTATCTTGGCATTCTTGACACCCTGTACCATATTGTTTGCATAGATTCTCAACCCGTAAAATCGGTGTTTCATGCATACGTGCTTTCCACCTCGACTTTCTCTTGTTTGTTTAATTGTTCTATACAATAAGCCGAATCGTTGCACTGATAAATCGTTGCACCCTTTTCGTGATCTATGAGTTCATCCAGGAAAACATCTACTGCTCCACACAAATGACAATGAGCTCCTTCAAATGATTCAACAGTAAATGGATAATCTTCAAAAGCTAACGATTTGACGGATGTATAGGGCGGTACAGCATAAATTTTCTTTTCTCTTCCTGCTCCAAGAAGGATCAAGGCTTCAGAATGATCCATTTTCGAATTGTCGAATCGAGGAATTGGACTTGGTGCCATTACATAACGATTGTGAACGGATACGGGATGATCAGCAGTTGTCGCTGTTTTTCCGAACTTCATAATTTGTTCGAACAACATTAGCCAAGCACCACTATAATCATCTTCTGCGTGCATACGTTTTGTCATATATTCCCTTTCTTCAATGGCACGCAACGGCTCTGGTATCGGAACTTGTAAGACAAGAATCTGCTCTTTCGTCAATGAACATTCCGGAATCCGGTGCCTTGATTGAATGATATCCGCTTCTTCTGTACACTCTGTCAGTTGAACGCCCGTTGTATCTTGGACAAGCTTTTTTATACTCACTGCATTGACAGATTCATCGGAGCCTTGGTCAATCACTTTTAGCACATCTGTTTGTCCTATAAGGGAAAGTGTAAGCTGCAATCCACCTGTTCCCCAGCCTCGTGCAATGGGCATTTCCCTAGAAGCAAACGGCACTTGATAGCCTGGAATCGCTACAGCTTTTAGAGTAGCGCGACGAATTTCCTTTTTTGAACCTTCATCGAAAAAAGCAAAATGCGTGTTAGCTTTCATTGACCTGCACCCCTTTCTTCACTTGCCGTATACTGTCTAATTTAGATTGGAATGTCACGTAATGCGGTAGCTTCAAGTGGGAAATAAATCCACTAGATTCCACTGAATCAATGTGAAGCAGTACAAATTCTTCATCATGTGTTGGAAATTCATCATTTAGATGTTCTAGGCACTGATCGAGAATACTCATGGCAATCGTTTTGGTTTCATTTTGTCCATAACAAATTCCATATCCAATCTCAAATTCCAGTTCTTCTTCATTGTTTTCATTTTTCACATGGACGGGCACAAACGATTCTACTTCCGTTACTTGAATGTCTCCGATATAAAACTCTTCGTCCTCTGAACCGTCTTCTTCGTTGGGATGCTTAACGTAAATTGGCAGCGAACCTACGCGCACTTCACCTACAGTCGGATGGACTTCTCCATATCCGCGCAACGAGGCATATGCCAAAGAAGTCAATGCACCTGTTTGTCCACGGGTCAGGACTTGTAATCTCGCACTACGGCTCGCCGGAAACTCCAAGTTTTGTTTTGTAATATCTTCAGGTTCTGTATTGTCCATTTCATATTGTTCAAACAACCCTTCTTTACGAAGGTACTCTACAACTTTCGGATAGCGTTCAACCGTTTCTTCCACTTTCACCTCTCGAAGTTCTTCGGCATAGCTCTGCAGCCAATGCGTATTATCCGCCTTTTTTTCATTGATTAAATTAAAATCTAGAAGACGATGTGTGTAGTCATACGTGGCACCCAGTAATTGACCCCCAGGTATATCTTTAAAGCTCGCAGAAATTCTTCTTTCTACAAACATTGCATCTGTCTCGACTGACTCGCTGTAATACAATCTTGGCAATGTGGATCGGTGAGCTCGCATAAGGAATACTGCTTCTTCCATACTTCCCTCCGCCTGCTTGATGGCCAATGCCGCTAATTGCGGAGAATATAAACTACTTTCCGACATAACTTGATCGACCAAAGCTCTCATCGTCGACAAAATAGTTTCAATTTCCAGAATTGCTTGCCCTTTGAGCCGTTCGAACTTCACTCGTTTGATAGAAGCATCTATCGCCTGAGTACCTCCTTTTACAGGAACATACCCCACTTATCCCACCTCCTTATGTGCAACTGCTGTTGTTCTGGGTACGCAAGCAATTTGTGAAGCTTGATCGATAAAAATCAAGTCGATTCCCATCGGAAATTCGTTCGTCCGCTGATTTCTAGCTTGCCATAACGTCACTGGAAACCCTGTTTGTAAGGACACTTCTGATTGAATGCCCGGACCTTTTAATACGATTTCACCATCATTTTCTAATACAGAACTTTCAATGAGCCAAGTGGAAGATTGCTGTGGATCAATAAGAGATCCGACTTTACACTGTTCCAAAGCGTGTCGTATTTCTTGCTCTTTATCTTCGCGAAGGACTATGACAAAATCCGCTTCATGAATGGATGCATATTTAGCAGAAGTATATTCCGATATCTTTTCTATTAGCTCCTGATGTTCATCAGATACAATATGGAAAGTGACTTCTCCATCCAATAATGCCATTGCAGTTAAAAGTAAAGCTTCACTGCAAGGAATAGAATAATCCATTCGCTTCACCGGTTCAGTAATGGATGAAATTGTTCCCGGCCGTGACATACTATGCAGTAATTTACGATAGACATATTGCAAATCATGTACTTGATCAATCGCCATATTCTCTCTCCTGTCCACTTTGTTTCTAGTAAGTAATTATATTTCCATCGTTTCAAAATTAACTTTTGTACCGATTAACTCTGCCTGTCGTCTTGTTTTCGCTTTCCTGATTTCATCCTCAGCAGCGATCAACTGGGGTTCCCATAGAAACGTTTCCGGCAAATCGGCTTTATACGCTGCATCGATGATTGCCAAATGCTTAGCGAGCTCCTCTTCCATCCCCGTGACAATGCCGATGCCGATGCGATTGGCAATCTCCACTTTTGCTTCCGTAACTAGGACTTCACCCATATAGAATAAGGAATTCTTAGCTGTTTCACGCATTTTGATCATCGTCATTCCATATTGAGGCGCTGTAATTTCACGACATTCATATGATTCCGTGATGGTTTCCGCAAATTTTTTAGCAAGATGACCATTATCTTGAATAAGAATTTCAGTTCTTCTTCTTCTTTTCATATGTGCTCCCTCCTTTTCTATAATTTAATAGTAACTTGTCGCCAAGTTGGTGTGTTTTAAGATACGGTTAGTATATTGTAAACAGTCTTTACAAATGGACATAAAAAAACAAGCAAGGATGAGAGACCCTTGCTTGTTTATGAATTCATCGTAATATCATATTTGAACTTATCACTGCGATATAGCACTTTAGTATATTCAAGCACCTTACCAGTTTTCTGGTCTACACAGTCGCTTTCAACCATAATGAGCGGGACCATACTTTTGCAAGATAACAACTGTTGCTCACCAGCAGTTGGAAATGTGATGCTTAGTAGAGATTTGCGACTGTTAAATTCTCCATAGCCAAGTTTCCGATAATAGGCGAACATCGATTGGATTTTGAAGCAATCTTTTTTAATGCGCGGCATGGTCGTTTCGCTAACAAAAGAATAATGAATAGCTATCGGCTCACCGTCAATCAAACGCAATCTTCCAATTTTGTAGATAGCGTCTGATTTCCTCGCTTCTAATACGTGATACGTATGTTCATCGTAAGGAATTTGTTCACAATTTATCGTGCGCGTTTCTAACTCATACCCTAATGCCTTCATCTTTTCAGTAAAGCTCGTCCCTGCAGTTAGAGACAGCTGAATTTGTATCGCCTGCTCTTTTAGAAACCGTCCTTTGCCTTGTTTGGAATAAATAAAACCCCGTTCTTCCAACTTGGTTAATGCATTTCTTGCAGTCATCCTCGGTACATTGTATTTTTTCGCCAGAATATTTTCAGAAGGTAATCTATGTCCATATGTGAAGGTCTTTGAAACAATTTGTTCCATTAGTTCATCAATAATCACTGTTTCCTTTTCCGCCGAAATGATAGCCATCTCCCTCTAAGAACTGTTATAGAAGACATATTTTCTATTACATTGTACTATACTTCCTATTTTAAAAGACGTAAGACAGTGTCTAAGAATTCAACAGGTTGCATTTCAACTTTACAGTTCGCCGTATGAACCACCTCTGCACGCAGCAAATATTTCACGTAAGCTTTTGATTATTTTATGATACGCGGATTATTAGGATAGTAACTCTTCATCACTCCTTACTATTTGTATCCATCCGCATGAATAGTTTCCTTCTTGTGGTAATTGACAAAACAGATACTGACAACAACAAGTAACAAGCCCACCCACAACGTATGCGTCATCGGCTCACCGACAAACACCGTACTAATGAACACCGAAATAACAGGCACTAAAAAGGTAAAGACCGCCACCTTACTTGCCTCTCCCGCACGAATGAGCGAGTAATAAATGATATAGGCAACCGGAATACCCATTGTTGCACCGAATCCAAGTCCAAAAAGATACATAGGATGCCACTCTATCGCCGACCAGCTCTCTGTAATGGCACTGAGTACAAGCAGCACTACGCCCCCTATAGTAAATTGCATTGCCACCATCCAATATGCATCGACTTCCTCACTTACTTTCTTCACATATGCAACGCCAACTGCCCAAAAGAAAGCTGTCAGCACACCTAATATGACGCCGAGTATGGAAATCTGGGTAGTGAAATGTTCCACACTAACTACAGTTATTCCGATGAACCCAATCAACAGACCCGTTATTTTAGTTGCAGTCATACTTTCTCCCAGCCACATCCAAGCAAATAATCCGAGAAGGACCGGCTGGAAGTATACTAGTACAGAGAATAGCCCACCCGGCAAATAGTGTAGCCCAATCGTATGCAATCCAAAAAACAGAACGGTGTTGAACAAAGCTGAAATACAATATTTGCGCCAATGCTGACGCCATTGCAATCTGTCACGCAGTCTTATCATCAGTAATACAATGAAACAACCACCTAGCAACGCACGCATACCCGAAAATAATAGTGGCGGTGCATACACGATCGATAGTTTATAAATTGGCCAACTAATGCCCCAAATCATGACTAAAACTGCCAACGCGACGGTAGATTTCGTAAATAGCTTGTTCACTCCTCCATCCTTTCTAATTATATTGATCCTTTAAATCTAGTCTATTCTCACAATCTTTTTATTGACTTTAATTCAAGACAAAGGTTTTCTTTTTTGCAAAAGTTCCTTATGATTACTATTGGAGGCGATTTTACGTGAAAAAATTATTTGCAATGATGATAACTGCTGCTATATTAGCGGCTTGTAGCAATGATGAACCGAAGAAACCGATTGAATCAACGGAATCAGTAGAAGAGACAGCTCCGGTAGAACCAGCAAGTGACGAAGTAGAAAATGGTCTAAAAGCAGATACGGTAGAACATGAGTATGCTGCTTTTGCTGATGATCAAGTACCTGTCAATTCCAAAGTGAAGTTTCTTGGAACCGTGACAGCTGTTAATGAAGGAACTCTAACTGTGCAAAACAAAACAGATAAATCCTCGGATGAAATCATTTACGTAAAAGATATCCGACTAGGGGAGCGTACCGATATTTTGGAAGACTTTGATGTTTCCGTTTACGGTACGTATGAGGGGAAAGACGATGAGGATGTGCCTGTTATTAAAGGGATTTTTATTGACGTAGACTGAAAATCTAAAGGAACAACCATAACTAGTTAATTTATATGTTTTGATCGAAGGACCAACAGGTATAGTGCATTTACAGTAGAAACTTCATGGGAAGCACAGAAGCGGCATACTACAGTATGTCGCTATTTCGGAAAGAGGGGATTATATGCAACGAACACTACTTGATTATGCCGCTTTAATCTTAGGGTCATTCATGTTCGCAATTGGGATTAACTACTTTGCGATTCCAAATATGCTATCTGAAGGCGGCGTCATCGGGATTACCATCATTACATACTATTTATTCGAATGGTCACCTGGACTTGTCAGTTTTGTAATCAACTTAGCACTCGTTGCGATCGGGTATAGGTTCTTCAGTAAACGAACGATTATTTATACTGTCATCACCATCATATTCTCATCCATTTTCCTTGAGTTAACGAAGAATTGGGGAGAACAGTTGGGCAGCGATACATTGCTTGCCGCGTTATTTGCCGGTTTATTTGTTGGTGGGGGTCTCGGAATGATCTTTCGTGTTGGCGGCACTTCCGGCGGCGCGACTACTATTGCCCGGATGCTTCAGCAATGGCTTGGCTGGAGTGTTGGGAAAGCGGTGCTAGTTATTGATATTTCCGTCATTTTATTGTCAGCCTTTGTTATCGGTAAAGAAAAAGCAATGTTTACGCTCGTTGCTGTGTATGTGGGTGCAAAAGTGATTGACAAAATAGTAGACGGCGCAGATGATAGAAAAGCCGTGATGATCATTTCGAAACACCAAGAAGATATTCGACATGAATTACTCACGACAATGGGCAGAGGCGTAACGATTCTTGACGGTCGCGGCGGCTATACGCTCGAGAAGCAAGCGATTTTATATATTATTATCAACCAGACAGAAATCGTTCAGTTGCGACGTATTTTAGAGCGGGTAGACGAAGATGCATACGTTACCATCAATAATGTACAAGAAATTTTCAAGCGCGGATTTAAGGAACAACGACCAAAATAAAATTTGCTTCCTAACAGTTCATTTCCATACTATCATGAACTCTCTCCCATACCATTACAGGTAAAGGAGAGAGTTATCTTACTTAATTTTTCATGCTTGAATCAGTGGCGGCGGCATGCAATTTGCTACCGAGAAGCCGTCAGGAAAGAAAATAGTGGATGCTTTGTCACTAGTACACTTCCCTACCCAATACTTGGCGGGCTTTTTCTTGTGTTTTTACACTATTGCACCTCCTCCCAATAGTCGAAACTATCTTCCAATTTAATTATTTCAATAAAGCGTTTCACTCAACCGAGTTCTTCTATATACTTGATAATATCTGAAAAATTCATACCTTTTCGTGATGGATTGAATAGTATTTTTCAAGTGGGAGGAGATTATCATGGATAAACAGAAAAAAGGATTTTTCCAGAAGTTTTTGGATATGATTGAGAAAACCGGTAACCGATTGCCACATCCGGTTACATTATTTGCTGTTTTGGCTTTATTGGTAATCGTCATCTCGGCAGTAGTCTCTTACTTCGGGGTTAGTGCAGAACATCCGGGTAAAGAAGGCGAAATGATTGAAGTAAATAATTTACTGAGTAGTGAAGGTATTCATTACATCATTACGAATATGACCGATAACTTTATCGGTTTCGCTCCGCTTGGTGTCGTGCTGATCACGATGCTTGGTATTGGTGTCGCGGAAGGTTCAGGATTGATCAGTGCTTTACTTCGCGGCTTTGTAATGTCTGTTCCAAAACGAATGATTACGCTTGGATTAGTATTTGCAGGCGTTATGTCGAGTGTAGCTTCTGACGCAGGCTACGTTGTCTTGCCGCCACTTGGTGCGGTATTGTTCGCAGCACTTGGAAGACACCCTCTTGCGGGTCTAGCAGCTGCTTTTGCCGGGGTCTCCGGTGGGTTCAGTGCAAACTTGCTACTTTCGGGTACTGATGCATTACTCGGCGAATTGACGATCATGTCCGCAGCGATCATCAATCCCGAATATGCAGAAGGTATGAATATTGCCATGAACTACTACTTCATCGCATTTTCTGTTATCGTTCTGACATTCGTTGGTGCGTGGGTCACAGAAAAAATCGTAGAACCTCGTCTTGGCGAATATAACGGTGAATTCCGCGAGAAAGTTGAAAAGCTAACTCGTCTTGAAAAGAAAGGCTTGATTTTGGCAGGTGTTTCTGTCGTTATTGCAGGAGCATTGGTTGCGCTTCTTGTTATATTCCCAGGTGCTCCGTTGCGTGGAGATGAAGCAGATATGCCGATTATCAAATCACCATTCATGAAATCGCTCGTGCCGATCATTGCATTTATGTTCTTTGTGCCAGGTCTTGTCTACGGTAGAGTAACGAAATTGATTCGTAATGACAAAGACGTAGCCGCCATGATGTCGACGACGATGTCTGCAATGGGGATGTTTATCGTCCTTTCATTCACAGCAAGTCAGTTCGTCGCATTCTTCTCTGAGTCAAATATGGGCTTAGTGTTAGGTGTTTATGGTGCAAACTTCCTTGACAGTATTAGTTTAACAGGGATTCCTTTGTTACTGATGTTCATTGTCATTGCGGCGTTCATTAACTTGTTCATCGGTAGTGCATCAGCGAAGTGGGCCATGATGGCACCGGTTTTCGTACCGATTATGATGCAACTTGGCTATTCTCCTGAACTGACACAAATGGCGTATCGCGTGGCGGATTCTTCAACTAATATCATTTCACCGCTCATGACTTATTTTGCGATCATCATTGCCTTTGCGCAGAAGTACGATAAGAAGATGGGAATCGGGACGCTCGTTTCCGTTATGTTCCCATACTCCATGTTCTTCTTGCTGTTCTGGAGCGTAACGTTAATTATCTGGATGTTGCTAGGTATCGACCTCGGACCTGGCTCCCCTATTTATTACTTGAAATAAGATGACCAATACCCCGTAAGTGCATTCATTGCTCTTACGGGGTTTTTTATGATAGTATAGTAGTTGATAATGGTTTTCATTTAGAATGATTCTATCTATCAAAAGGAGTTTTTAATTATGGATTATGAAGGAAAGAATGCTGTAGAGAAATCGATCATGGGCAGACGCTCCATCAAGAAGTTTAAAAAAGACCCGGTCGATATAGATGAACTAACAGAATTACTCAACGTCGCAAAATGGGCACCGAATCATAAATTGACCGAGCCGTGGCGCTTTCAGTTATATGTTGATGAAGGCAAAGAAAGATTTATAGAGGCGTTTTTAACGTCCCAAGAAAGAGATGGGAATATACCTGATAAAGCACAGAATAAAGCAGCATATTTCCGCGATATTCCTCTACATTTAGTCGCCATCATGCCGGAGGACTCACGTAAAAAACGTTGGGATGAAGATTATGCTGCAATTTCTGCGATGATCCAGAACTTTCAGCTGGCTGCATGGGAACGCGGTATCGGCATGATCTGGCGCACGAATGACTGGACACATGATCCGATATTTAAAGATGCGATCGGTGTGAAATCAGATGAAAAGATTGTCGGAACACTAATGATCGGCTATCCGAAACATGTACCCAAGCCTGAGGAACGTATGGATATTCGAAACGTACTGACTGTTATCGATGAATGAACTACTATAACGTTTATATGTAAATTCATGTTATAGCTTTAAATATAAAACGCTTGCCCTCAAAATTGAGAGCAAGCTAATTTTATATTAATCAGTATTCGTTCATAGCAAATCTGCAGTGCGCTTGCACGCTTCCTTCGCTTCTTCCATCATACGCTCAATAAGCTCTTGAACGGTTGGAACATCGTTTATTAATCCAGCCACCTGACCGCTATTGATATATCCGTTCTGCATGTCTCCTTCAATAGCACCTAACTTATGCTGTTCTTCAGTTGTTGCTTTATTAAACTCCTCTAGCGTCATTCCTTCTTTTTCACGCTTTTCTAAAGTTGCTACATAATCGTTTGTTAATACTCTCCTTACTCGCCCCACTTTACGGCCAATAATTCTCGTTTCTACGTCTGATGCGTCTACTAGACGTTGCTTATAGCGTTCGTGTGCCTGCATTTCCTGAGTAGCTATAAAGCGCGTGCCCATCTGAACACCTTCGGCACCTAAAACAAGCGCTGCAGCCAAACCTTTTCCATCGCCTACTCCGCCTGCTGCTACGACGGGAATCTGAACATTTGCAGTGATTTGCGGGATCAATGTCATGGTAGTTAATTCAAGCGGTGAGTTAATTCCAGCAGCTTCAAACCCTTCTGCCACTACTATATCTGCTCCAGCCTCTTCCGCTTTCACAGCATGTTTAACAGATGCTATGATCGCTATAACCTTGATTCCATGATCGTGTAAACGTTGAATATATGGTGACGGATTTCCTGCTGATAGTGATATAACCGGTACCTGGTGTTTAATAACTAATTCTATTAACTCTTCGACGTAAGGAGTTACATTAATCGCAATATTTACCGCAAAAGGACGCGAAGTTATAGACTTCAAATCAGTAATTTTACGATCAACCTCTGCTATAGTGGAGGTTCCACAACCAATTGTGCCTAAGCCACCAGCTTCTGAAATAGCCGCCGCCAATTTAGGGCTACTAATATCGCCCATCCCTCCTTGAATGATTGGATATTGGATAGATAATACATTACATAACGAATTCATACAATACACTCCCTTTTATGTTATACTTTATCATATATTTCATTATATTGAAGGAGGAAACTCATGATTATACCTTATAATAAGAAAAGTCCGGTAATTGATGCATCCGCTTTCATTGCCCCAGGTGCTTATCTGATTGGCGATGTGACAGTTGGTGAAGAATCTACAATATGGTTCAACTCTGTACTACGCGCAGACGAGGGTGCGATTGTAATTGGCAAGCGCTGTAGTATACAAGATAATTCTACAATCCATCTATATGAAGATGCACCTGTTGAAATTGAAGACGAAGTAACTGTCGGGCATAATGTGGTATTGCATGGTTGCAAGATTCAAAAACGTTCTATTATTGGTATGGGTTCAACTATTCTCGATCACGCCGATATTGGTGAAGAGTGTATTATTGGTGCAAACACTTTAATTCCTTCTGGAAAGGTCATTCCACCACGTTCATTAGTGATCGGTTCTCCTGGAAAAGTTGTCCGACAATTGAACGACCAAGATCTGGAAATGATTCAGCTGTCTATCGATACGTATGTTCAAAAAGGAAAAGACTTCAACCTTATTTTACAAAATGAACTGAGTTTTTAATATATTGTGCATCAGAAAAGCCGTGAGCGTAAATAGGCCCACGGCTTTTTCCGTCATTTTATAATCAATGGATTATCTTCAGCATCATAGGTAGCATCTTTTCTACTTATATCATTATCTTTTTCAAATATATGTTCGAAAAAACGATTGGCAGGTTCAGCAAGTAGCTTATAATATTGTGCAAATAAATGAGCTGAGTGTGTTCCGCTCCACATCTCAGGAAGAAGTTCCTTTGGCAAACCAGGATCAATGAACAAGAACTTTCGATATTCATGCACTAAATTAGTGCGTTCTACAAAACACTGAGCGTCCGACAACAAACCACTTTCCATTTCACTCGTTGCCACGACAAACTTTTGACTGTATATCGAAATAAATTCTCCATACTTCTTCTCGATCTCTTCAAGAGGCCAACTCTTGGCAACCAACTCTTGGTTTGACCTTGGTCCCGTGTACTTTGAGAGAAATAAGTCAGCATGCTCTTCAATCTCATATTTTGCTATTAATAAGCGTACTTCTTTTGCCAAATCATTCGGCGTAATCCAACAACCATTCGTAAAAGTACCGAATCCGCTCCATAAAAGCTCTTTTCGCAATTCATCACGGAGTTGTCGTTTATCTTCAGGTATGTTGTACATCAACATACGCCATTGACCATCCCACTCATGAGGCTCTAATTTAAAAATACGCGATGCAGCTTCCTCGATACGAGAAACTCCACGGTCCGTTAAGTAATAATAACTTTTTCTTCCTTCACGTTCTGTTTCAAACCAGCCTTGTTTCATCATACGAGACAAAACAACGCGTACAGCTTGTTCATTATGGCCAAACTCTTTCATCAACCGAATCAAGCTACCGATCCAGATTTTATTTCCATAATGGCGAACGTAATCACCAAAAATTGTGAATACCATAGATTGTGTATTAGAGATAGAAAAAACCACTCTTTCTATAAAATTATTCGGTTCCTTCTCTCCATTATAACCGTTGGCCAATAATGATGACAAGCTTATGTGCCTTGGAATTCCGGTTCACGCTTTTCATTGAACGCTTGTAAGGCCTCAACGCGGTCCTCGGTCGGGATGACTAATTCGTATGCTTTCGTCTCAATTGCAAGACCTGTACGAAGATCAGTATTTAACCCCTCATTAATTGCATATTTAGCTTGTTTAATTGCAACAGGGCCATTTTTCATAATAGCTTCTGCTAATTCTTCGCAAGATACCAATAAGTTATCTGATTCTACTACTTTTAATACAATACCTAGCTCTAATGCTTCAGCAGCAGTCAAGCGTTTGGCTGTGAATATAAGCTCTTTTGCTTTCATCACTCCAACTAATCGAGGTAGCCTTTGTGTGCCTCCCGCCCCTGGAATGATAGCCCAACTCGTCTCAGTCAAGCCTAACGTAGCGTGACTAACAGCGATCGAGAAATCGCAAGCCAGCATCAATTCAAAACCACCACCAAGTGCATGACCATTTACAGCGGCGATTGTAGGCTGTGGTAATTCTGCAATACTGTTGAACACGTCACGAATAGCTTTTACATTACGGCGCACTTCTGATTCGTTAAGTGTCTTACGTTCTTTTAAATCCGCTCCAGCACTGAATGCCCTTTCCCCTTCTCCTCTAAAAATTACAGCTCTGATATCAGGGGCAATATGGAGAGTCTCTACTATTTGTTGTAATTCTTTTAAGGCAGGGTAATTAAAGCAATTCAAAGATTCGGGCCGATTGATTGTTACATAAGCGATACGGTTTTCAATTTCCAATAAAACTGGTTTCATTATCCAAGCTCCTTTACGCGTAAATTGTGAGTAGTTTTAGACTTCAGGCTTTTCTACGATCATTGCTATACCTTGTCCGACACCTATACACATAGTTGCCAAACCGTATTGCATATCACGCTTATTCATTTCATATATTAACGTCATTAAAATACGTGCTCCGCTTGCTCCGAGTGGATGTCCATATGCAATTGCTCCACCATTGACATTTACTTTCTCTGCATCCAACTCTAGTTGTCGAATACATTCAAGCGACTGGGAAGCAAATGCTTCATTCAATTCTACCAAGCCCATATCATCCGCTGTTAAATCTGCGCGTTGTAAAGCTTTGCGTGACGCATAAATTGGACCTAGACCCATCACCGCTGGCTCAAGACCTGCTACTGCACCTGTAACGTACTTCGCAAGTGGCTTCAGTCCGAGCTCTTTCGCTTTCTCTGCACTCATTACTAGAAGTGCTGCTGCCCCATCGTTTACCCCTGATGCATTACCTGCTGTAACTGTACCATCTTTAAATATCGGTCGTAGTTTCGCTAATGCTTCAACAGATGATTCTGGACGTGGATGTTCATCTCGCTCTACAATAATTTCATTACCTTTACGATCTTTATATACGACCGGTACAATTTCTTTGCTGAATGCACCTGCCTCCATTGCCTTTTTTGCTCGACGTTGACTTTCATATGCAAAAGCATCTTGCTCTTCACGTGAAATGTTATAACGTTCCGCTACATTTTCCGCTGTTTTCGGCATAGTGTCAGATCCGTACATTTCTTCTAATTCCTTATTCGTAAAGCGCCATCCAATAGTCGTGTCATACATTTTCATATCTCCGCGCGGATACTCTACTTCAGGTTTACCCATCACAAATGGTGCGCGTGTCATGCTCTCCGTGCCACCTGCGATGAAGACATCCCCTTCACCGGCCATAATCGCTCTTGCTGCATACATCACTGCATCGATACCAGATCCACATAAGCGATTAATTGTTGTTCCGCCCACTTCTATAGGCAAACCCGCTAGTAATGCAGACATACGAGCCACATTACGATTATCTTCACCTGCTTGATTCGCGTTGCCAAAAATCACTTCTTCAATTTCTTCAGTAGGAAGACTTGGATTTCTTTCAATTAGAGCTTTGATGACTGTAGCGCCCAAATCGTCAGGTCGAACGGCTTGTAACGCTCCCTTATATCTTCCAAATGGCGTACGTACTGCGTCAACGATTACAACTTCCCTCATGACTTCACCATCTCCTTGTTATCCGTATAATCATAGATCCCTTTACCACTTTTTCTTCCAAGACGTCCAGCTTTAACATATTGTTCTAGTAGAGGGGCAGGACGATATTTTTCACCCAATTTCTCATGTAGATATTTCAAGTTATTTAAGCGTGCGTCTAGTCCGACTAAATCTACTAATTCAAACGGTCCCATAGGATAGTTGAGGCCTAGTTTAATTGCTTTATCGATTTCTTCAGGTGAGCCTAAGCCTTCTTGCAACATATAGAACGCTTCATTTCCGACTAGGGCGCTAATTCGGCTTGTGACAAACCCAGGGAATTCATTGATAACAACCGTTTCTTTCCCCATTTTAACGGCAACGTTTCTAATGACTTCTGCTGTTTCATCACTTGTTTCTAGTCCGCGTATAATTTCTACGAGTGGCATTTTATGTACGGGGTTGAAAAAGTGCATAGCAATAGTGCGTTCAGGACGCTGACCGTACGATGCAATTTCAGTAGGACTCATAGTTGACGTATTTGTTGCAAAGTAACAAGAAGCAGGTGCATTTTCTTCAATCGTTTGGAAGACTTGCTTTTTAATATCCGCAACTTCAGGCACCGCTTCAATTACTAGATCCGCTGTTTTTGCTGCTAATGCTAACTCTGTTTCAAAATGAAGATGACTACGAATATCTTTTGCCACTTGTTGCGTAATTTTTTGTCGTTCCAAACCTTTCGTGATGATTAACTCAATTTCTTTCTCTGCATTTTTCAATGCTTGTTCATTAATATCTACGATGGTGACAGAATATCCACCTAGGGCACTTACATAAGCAATACCTCTACCCATCACACCAGAACCCACAACTACAATATTTTCAATCATTTGATTTCCCCCTTTAATTGGCTATTTCATATTTATAGTAAGAAAGAACAGAGGCATGCTAAGTAGCCCCTGTTCCTTTTTAACGTAATGTTTTTTACAGTCCGAATGGGTTTAATGGGCGAGATCCATAGTAAGACATGATACTCTTTGTCTCGGAGTAAAGATCTAATGTTTCAATAGCTAACTCGCGTCCAAATCCTGATTGCTTGTATCCACCGAATGGTGTTCCAGGGAAAGCAGAGAATGGTGAGTTAATCATGACGATACCTGCTTGAATTTTATTTGCTACACGTGTTGCACGTGCGCCGTCTTTAGACCAAACAGATGATGCCAGACCGAATTCCGAGTCATTCGCTAGTGTAATCGCTTCTTTTTCATTCGAGAACTTGGATAGTACAACGACAGGGCCAAAGATTTCTTCTTGTACTACGCGCATTTCTTGTGTGACGTTACCGATGACTGTTGGTGCATACCAGAAACCTTTTTCAAAGCCTTCAGGGTGTATTTGCTCACCGCCAGCTAAAATTTCTGCTCCTTCATCAATTGCTGATTGTACGTATTCTTTTACAGTATCCAACTGTCCTTGGTCAATTACTGCTCCGACATGTGTTTCTTTACTGAACGGGTCGCCCAGAACGATCCGATTAGTTTTTTCAATGAATTTCTCAACGAACTCATCGTATACGTCTTCATGAATATAAATGCGTGAACGTGCATCACAAGACTGTCCAGTATTATTATAAATACCATAGATAGAGCAATCTACCGCTTGATCAATATCCGCGTCTTCAAAGATTAAGCTTGGTGATTTTCCACCTAACTCTAATGTGACACGCTTCAATGTGCCAGAAGCACGTGCCATAATATCTTTACCAATCGGAGTAGATCCCGTGAATGCTACTTTGTTTACTAAATCATGTTCCACTAGATAGTTTCCGATTTCAGCACCTGATCCAGGTAAAATGTTCACTACACCTTCTGGAACTCCTGCTTCGTGGCAAATTTCTCCTAAGATAATTGCTGTCAGTGGTGTAAGAGATGCAGGTTTAATAATTACAGAACAACCTGCCGCAAGTGCCGGTGCAACTTTCCAAGCTGCCATCATTAGTGGATAGTTCCATGGAATGATTTGAGCACATACACCAACTGGCTCTTTTTCTGTGTAGTTGTGGAACTGGCCAGGTACGTTATTTACAGAGCCACGGTGTGAAACTAATGCTCCTGCATAAAACTCAAAGTCTTCTACCGCTTGGTTAAGCTGAGCTTGTGCTGCCGCAATAGTTTTTCCTGTATTCAGTACTTCTAATTCTACTAATTCGCTAAAACGACTTCTCATGATCGCTGCAATTTTATTAAGTACACGAGCGCGTTTCCCTGTAGGCGTAATCTTCCACTTTCCATTATCGAATGCATTACGTGCCGCTTCAATCGCGCGCTGTGCATCCTCTTGAGTTGCTTTTGCGACTTCTGCTAAGAACTCTCCTGTTGCCGGATTATATACTTTTGTACGAGCGCCATTGCTGCTCTCTACTTGCTCTCCGTTAATAAATAATTTATAGAAATCACGCTTCATAGTTTGTGCTACTTCTTGCTCTTGAATTTTCGTCATTATAATTCCTCCTCTTATTTTCCAATAAATTCAGGATTTCTTTTGTCTTTAAATGCTTCAATACCTTCTACATGATCTTTAGTCAATCCGGCAATTCGCTGACTTTCTGCTTCGCGTTGAAGATACTCTTCAAACGGTAGTGTCTGAACATCGTTCAATCCTCTTTTAATTAGTCCAATTGCTTTAGTTGGCTTCATCGCAATCGCTTTTGCAAACGCTTCCACTTCTACTTTGAAATCTTCTTGAGAAAATACTTTCGTTGCTAGCCCTAAATCCAATGCCTGTGCTGCAGTGATTTTCTCACCTAGAATTGAAATTTCCGCCGCTTTTGCTGCACCAACTAATTGTGATAGATAATATAGATTGCCTGAGTCAGGAATGAGTCCTACATGTATGAATGCATTTATGTAGCTGGCTTTCTCAGACATCAAACGGAAGTCACATGCTAGAGCTAGACTAAAGCCAGCCCCGGCGGCTACTCCATTGACTGCTGCTATTATGGGCTTTTCTGTTTTCTTTATTTCCAAAATCATTGGACCGTAGTGATCTCTTAGTACTTGACCATGATCCATTTGTTCATCCACTTCCGATAGATCTTGGCCTGAACAGAACGCTCTACCTTCACCTGTTACGACGATGCATCTTGCATTGTCATCCTTGGATGCCATACGCAGCGCTTCTTTAATTTCGCGATTCATCTGCGCTACGAATGCATTTAATTTATCAGGACGATTCAATGTAAGCCAAGCAATACCTTCTTTCAATTCGTATTGAATTGTTTCAAACATAGAAAATCGCCTCCTCATTTTCCTTTATATACCGGCTTTCTCTTTTCGACAAAAGCTTTCATTCCCTCTTTTTGATCCTCCGATGAAAACAGAAGATAGAAGTTCTTTCGTTCATACTGCATACCTTCATACAGTGGATAGTCAACCGCTTTGTTCACTGAATCTTTAATCATTCGAATGGCAAGTGGCGGCATGCTAGCGATCTTATTTGAAAACCGTAAAGCCTCTTCACGCAACAGCTCTGGTGAAACGATCCGGTTAATCACTCCATGTTTTTGTAATTCATTAGCTTGGATTCGCTCACCTGTCCACAACCACTCGATCGCTTTCGCACGTCCAACTAACTTAGTTAAGCGTTGCGTACCGCCAGCTCCTGGCATAACACCTAATGTCACTTCTGGGAATGAAAACTCTGTGCCATCCGCGGCTAATAGAACATCGCAACAAAGAGCAAGTTCAAAACCTCCACCAAAAACAAATCCATGAACTGCACCGATGACGGGCTTTTTGATGAGAGGAATCTGATCCCAGTCAGCAAACTGATTCAATAATTCAAGGCTCATTGAATCCGCTTCAGCCATCTCATCTATATCAGCACCGGCAGAGAAAGCTTTTCCTTTGCCTACTAGCAAAATTACTCGTACTTCGTCATTTCGATCAAATGATTGCATCGCCTCAAGAATTTCACCAACCATATTGCGATTTAAAGAGTTCAGTTGCTTAGGTCTGTTTAATTCAATTACGCCGATTTGTTGATCGACCGATGTTTCTATGAATTTGTAAGCTGTCATTCGCTGTCTTCGCCAATCATTAAAGTGACTAGCTTACCAGCGAAGCCCATCAAGTCTTTTCCAGAAGCTTTTCCTTCATCAGAGCTCAAGCCCGCTTTTAATGATGCTGCATCGTCATAGATCATTTCACACATCAAGTAATACGGTGGCTCTCCACCCATTGGGCTACCAGTGAACTTAGTTACTTTCATTTCACGCAAGCCAGGAATCTTCGCTGTGATTGGTGAATGAACATTGAAGTAGTGCTCATCAAATTCCTCTTTATTTTCAGGGTGTTTGTATAACGCGATTAATTTAGCCATTTAAATTCCTCCAATTACATTATTGTTGATACTGGTTTCATTGCTTCGAAAGGAGTTTTACAACTCTTGCAATATAAAATACTTCTACAAGCCGTTGGTCCGAATATATTTTCCAACGTTACGTAGGTTGAATCACAATACGGACAATCCACGTGCCAAGATCCATCTTCTTCTAAATGACGCGGTGGAGCAGCGATCCCAAACTCTTTCAATCCTTTTTGTCCATTTTCTGTAACTCGATCTGATGTCCAAGGTGGACTGAAAATAAATTCTACTTCGACGTTTTTGGCACCGGGCAGCCCCATCACTGCATTCTTAGTATTTGTTCGGATAATTTCAAGTGCCGGGCAACCTAAAAACGTAGGCAATAATGTTACCTTGATCTGTTCGGGTTCGATATCCACTTTTTCCACCATTCCAAGATCTACTATACTGACCGTATCAATTTCAGGGTCCTTGACGCTTTCAAGCACCTTCCACACTTCTAAGTTTTGCGAGTTTTTTGCTAGAGCTACCATTTCCAAAACACCTCTTTCTTTCTATTACCAGTTTGTAGCTGTATCGAGTCTGTACACCTCAGAAAGTGTATCGATTGCCGTTTGCAATTCATCTGTGTGTTGTCCATTACGGCCATTCAATTTCGGTTCAGGGATGATCGGTAAATCCAATTTCAATTTTTCGAAAGTTGGGCGCAATGCTTCAAGCCAATTATTTTGTATCTTTTCTTCTGAATCTATTAAGTCAAATCGTTCAATTAATTCTTTTTGTTCTCCATAAGAGAATAGATCTCCCATATCATCTACAACTAGTTTAAGCGCGCTAACCATTTTACTTTTCGCTTCTTCTGTTGAGCTTAGTAGTTGTTCGAACCACAACTTCCAATGCATGACGTGGTAATAGAGTTCCATGCTTACTTTCACAGCAATATCGCGAAGTGGTTCGTATGAGCTTTCTCTAAGTGAGTTGATTTTTGCTCTTTTCGCTTGTGTATAGAAGTAACTTCTAACTACTGTATAGGCCCAATCATATTGAGGTGTGTCCATATAATAACCGTCACCGTTGACACGTTCAGTCAAAACACTATTCTTTCGTTCTTGCGCAGGACGTAAGTGAGCGAGATCATCTGCTTTACCTAACCCCAAGTCCTCTAGCAACTTATAATACATAGCTGCATGACCCATCGAATCTTGTGTGATAGAAGATGATGCTACGTCTTCTTCTATGTGCGGTGCTAGACCCAACCATTCAGAGCCGCGATACGAAAACAAGAAATCATCATCTGCTAATTGGAAAATAAGTGCCTCTAAAGCCTTTTTCTCTTCCGCACTCATCATTCTTTCTACGTTACTCATTTTTCTTTACCTCCTGCCCAAGATAAAATTTCTTTCTCATCAAGCATTTCTTGTTCGTATTTACGCCATTTTTTACGTAAGTATCCATAACCTTTTGTAGTACGGTACTCTTTGTTATCCAAACGGGTCAAAGAAAGACGTTCTTCTTCGTCCATACTGCGGATATTCTTTTTATTTACGACCCATATATCCACAACAGGTTCACGGCGCATGAAATTTTCTTGTGCCATCATAAGTGCCATGTCTTCATTTGGCGCTAGCAAATCAAATTGGTGCTGAAATGACGCAGCATGGGTACGCTTACTGAATACTTCAAATTCCTGGTAAAATGTTTTCTCTGACATATTCTCCATCGCTCCTTTATTCAACAACTGCACTTAACGCTTCACGTACCCACGCATTGTTCTCGTATGACGAACGGCGTAGATTAAGACGCGCTTGTGATTTTGGTCCATTATTTTTAATAATATTTTTAAATTCTGTCCAGTCGGGTTGCTGGTAAACCCAATGTTCTTTTTCCTGATCGAAATGCAATGTATCGTCCGGAATTGTTAAACTTAGCGATAGAATTCTCGGAATGTATTTATCCAGGAAGCTTTGGCGTAATTCTTCATTTGTGTTCTTCCGGATACGATATTTAATAGTTGCTTCTTGCTTCGATGCACCTGTCGTAGCTTTACTTGGAGGTCCAAAGAACATAAGAAGTGCTGGCCACCAGCGGTTAAGTGCATCTTGCACCATTGCTTGCTGTTCTTTCGTTCCTTCAGCAAGTGCCATGATAATCGATTCTCCGTGCTGCGCGTGGAATACTTCTTCTGCACAAATACGTTGTAGTGCCTTAGCATACGGCCCGTAAGATGCATCTAGCATATTCGTTTGCGTAATAATTGCGGCTCCATCTACTAACCAACCGATCAAACCCGCATCTGCCCAAGTCTTCGTTTCCATATGAAACACATTGTGAAATTTCAAATCCTCATTAAATAAATCCTGCATGATATCACCGCGAGTTTTACCATATGGCTTCATCAAATCTTCTGCTACGCGTAACAATAGTTGTCCGTGGCCCATTTCATCCTGTACTTTCGCCATGATTCCAAGTTTGCGGTATAGTGAAGGCGCTTTAGGTACCCACTCTTTCTCAGGAAGCGCTCCCATAATTTCACTGATTCCGTGCATGGAAATAAGCTTAATTAATGTTTGGCGATACTCTTCCGGCATCCAATCATCTGCCTGGATCTTATCTCCACTTTCTATGCGCTCCATGAAATACTCCATTTTTTCATCTGCCGTCATCGTTGTCATCGTTACCATTTATCTAATTCCTCCCTTAGATTATGAAAAGTTACTATCTCTCGTTACGTCTTCACAAAAGATAAATATAACAAGTTTAAATGAAGTTAATAAATATTGTTATACTTAACTCCAAAAAAATACTAGACTTCTTCTAACACGATGGGATGTTCGGAAACTTTGATAGAGTCAGTTGGGCAACCTTCTAGAGCGTCCTCCAAATCATCCAGTAAATCCTCATCAACTTCTGCCGAACCTTCATTATTATCAAGAAGTACGAATGCAAAACCTTCATCATCATATTCAAAAATATCCGGTGCACTTGCTCCGCATGCACCGCACGCTATGCAAGTCGATTGATCAACAATAGTATGTGTAGCCATAAAAGGTGTCCTCCTTTATTCTAATTGAGTCAAGCATTCAAGAGATGACCGGGACTTTTTTCTGATCTTGCTTTTCCTTTTTCTCCATCAAAGTCGTACTATGCGTTGCTTGAACTTTAGCCGTTGGATCAAGGTAGACCTTCGCGTTACTAACGGCCGTTGGTGCTTCTCCAAATCCGCTAGCTATAAGTTTAACTTTTCCTTCATACGTACAAATGTCGCCAACAGCATAAATACCCTCAATGTTAGTTTCCATTTTTGAGTTGACGACAATACTGTTCTTTTCAATTTCTAGTTCCCAATCTTCGATAGGACCGAGGGAAGATACGAAGCCGTAGTTGACTATCACTTCGTCAATTTCAATTTCTTCTACCTCTTCCGATTTCATCTTACTAAGAACAATTTTTTCGATCTTATCTTCACCAATAAACAATGATGGTGTATATGGCGTTTTAATTTCTACTTTGGAATTCATTAAATTTTCTACACTAGCTTCATGCGCTCGGAATTTATCACGGCGGTGAACGAGTGTTACTTTATTCGCAATTGGTTCAAGCATAAGAGACCAGTCTACAGCAGAGTCTCCGCCACCAAAAATCTGTACATTCTTTCCTGCAAAGTATTGTAGGTCTTTAATGAAGTAATGTAAATTTTTGTCTTCATATCGTTCTGCATTTTCAACATCAAGCTTTCTAGGTTGAAACGCACCATTTCCCGCTGTAATGATAATTGCCTTAGAGTAATGAGTTTCTTTATTTGTTCTGATTTTGAAGTTCCCATCCTCTTGCTTAATCACTTCACGTACCTCTTGTTCAAGGGTGATCTTCGGTTCGAACTGCGACATTTGCTCAACCAGATTATCAATAAGCTTTTGTCCGGTGATCTTCGGGAATCCTGCAATATCGTAAATATACTTTTCAGGATACAAAGCTGATAATTGACCACCAAGTTGCGGAAGGCTTTCAATTAAGTTTACCGACATTTGGCGCATACCTGCATAAAAGGATGTAAACAAACCTACAGGGCCACCACCAATTATTGTTAAATCATAAATTTTCTGTTCATTACTCATATGCTGTACTCTCCTCTCTTTCGGAAGGAAATTAATCCCTTTAAGTATAACGTATAATTAACGTTTTTATCGTTTTTTGTTATACTTAGTATCTTAAATCAATGTGTAAGCGTTGTCAACAATATATTCAGAATAATTTATTTCCATTTTAAAATTTTATGATATAGCGTCTGTACCGTGTATTACTAGAAAGATTAGTCATTTCTTAAAGAACTTTTCATACAAAAAGCACTGCTATGGCGCAGTGCTTTTCAATCTCATTCAATATACGTCCATTTTCCATCCTTAACAGTTGCCAACACAAAGCTCTCTGGTCCAAGCCCATTATGATCATCAGCTGTATAATTATAAACTCCTGTTGTACCGATCCAGTCTTTAATATTCTCTTCTAAATAATCACGGATAGCTTCACGGTCGGTAGCTCCGTTCTTTAATGCTTCTACCGCCAACATCACATTGTCATAGCCATAAGAACCAAAGTTAGTCGGTTCGCTATCATACTTTTCTGTATACTCCTTGTAGAACTCTGATACTACACTGTACTGTATATCGTCCTTAGGAATCTGATCTGGGAATAGTAGCTTTCCAGTAGGAATTACTACACCTTCTGCTGCTTCTCCCGCCAAAGAGATAAAGTTTTGATTTGCAATGCCATGACTTCCAAACACCGGTAATTTTATTCCTAGATCATGTGCATTCTTTGCAATTACAGCTGGTCCAGGATTAGTTCCCCAAACGACAATTGCTTCAGCTTTTGCACTATTAATTTTTGTCACTTGCGTACTCATATCAGGATCTTGCGTATTATAACTTTCCTTTGCTACGATTTTAATATCATATTCATCTGCTAAAGCTTCCAATTGCTCTAAACCGCTGGAACCAAACGCATTAGAATCACTAATAGTACCAATTTTATTAATTCCTTGTTCATTCAAATACATATAAATTCGTTCAACTGCTTGTCTATCCGATTGCGGTGTTTTAAACACCCATTCCGCATCTTCAACAGGCTCAACGATATGCGTACTTGCTGCTGCCGAAATCATCGTAACTTTTTGTTGCATGGCGATTCCTTTCATTGCAAGGCTTTCACCACTTCCTGAAGAACCAATTAAAGCTAATACATTTTCGTCGTTCACTAATCGATTAGCTTCTTGTGTTGCTTTTTCCTGACTAGATTCGTCATCTGCTAAAATTATCTTTAGAGGAATACCGTCAATACCGCCATCTGCATTAATTTTCTCTTCCAATAATTTCGCTGCATTCCATTCAGGTTCACCTAACGGACTGTTTGGACCTGTTTTTGAATAAATCGCACCAATTTTATACTCTGTCAGTTCTCCATTTTCAGACCCCGCGTCTGCGTCACTACATGCAGCTAACACCAATGAAATCATAGCTGCCAGAATTAGCATAGGTATTTTTTTGAACATCTTCTCATCCTCCATCATCAATGTACTGTGTGCCCTAAATAAGCTTCTTTTACTTCTGGATCATTCAGTAATTCACTTGAACTGCCGCTCTTAATGATTTCACCATGAGAAATGACATACCCTCGATCAGCCACTCTAAGGGATGCATGTAAATTTTGTTCTATTAATAATATTGTTGTTCCAAACTGCTTACGTAAATCGCCAACGAGTTCTAATACATCTTTCGCTACAAGAGGAGCGAGTCCTAATGTAGGTTCATCTAATAGCAATAAATCAGGCTCTGCCATCATTCCCCGTGCAATCGCAAGCATTTGTTGCTGACCACCAGACATCGTTCCGCCCATTTGATCTTTTCGATCACTTAATATAGGAAATAATTCGAAAACCTTTTTGATGTTTTCTTCTATTGCTTGCTTGTTTGTAGTTTTACGATGATGGTAAGCACCTAAATATAAATTATCCAACACAGTCATTGTAGAAAAAATTTGACGATGTTCAGGTACATGAATTAAGTGTTTCTCAACAATCTTTTCTGCTTCCATTCCTGTAACATCAGTACCTTGATAAATAACCTGGCCGCTTGTCGGTCGAAGCAATCCGGACACAGTTTGTAAAAGAGTGGTCTTACCCGCTCCATTTGCACCTAGTAAAGCGACAATTTCTCCCTGATTAACAGACAGTGATACACCATTCAATGCTTGAATCGGCCCATAGCTGACAGAACAATCGAGTACATCCAGTAGCTTTTGTTCACTCATACGACTTCCTCCTCGATCTCGGCACCTAAGTAAGCCGCTATTACCGCTTCATTCGCTTGAATTTCTTTTGGGGTTCCCTCTGCAATCTTCATTCCCTGATCCAAAACAACAAGTTTGTCGCAAATACTCATGACTAGATCCATATCATGCTCGACGACTAGAATGGTTACACCAGACTCACGTACTCTTTTAATCAACTCGCTCATTTCAGATGTCTCACTATGATTTAAGCCTGCTGCAATTTCATCCAATAGAAGCAGTTTAGGTTCTGTAGCGTAAGCACGAGCAAATTCCAATAGTCGCAATTTCCCTAATGACAAACTGGATGCTTTCTGATCGTAAAGTGATTCAAGATTGAAGAAACGTAAAATGTCCATCGCCTCTTCATATACTTTGCGTTCTTTTCTAGTTATGCCAAGCAACATGGAAGTAACTCCTGAAAGGTTTTGCTTTGTTCTCATATGCTGGCCTACCATGACATTCTCAATCACTGTCATATTTTTAAATACTTGTAGGTTTTGGAAGGTACGTGAAATGCCTAATGGAGCTACTTTATATGAAGGAAGAAGATCAATCTTCTTCCCACAAAACAGAATACTTCCTTCAGTCGGTGGAAATATAGAAGATATCATGTTGAACATTGTGCTTTTCCCTGCTCCATTGGGGCCTATCAACCCGACGATTTGTCCTTCATCGACAGAGAAGCTGACTTCGCTATTTGCTACAACTCCACCAAATCTTTTTGTAATTGACTCTACTTGCAACAACGTCATCATCTCCTCATTCTGAAACACTTCGTTTTATCGGTGTGACGGCTACAGACGCTTTCTTTTCTACTCTCTTTATAGTTGTATTTTTTAACCAGTCTACTACTGTTGGGAATAGACCTCTTGGCATAAAGATAACGACTAATATCAAGATCAATCCATAAATTACGTGTTCCGAATCACTAGTGATGAAGGTGAATTGCTCACCAAGTGTATGAACAGTAATACCAATCATACGTATTAGTAAAGCTCCTATTAATGCCCCCCACACACTTCCACTTCCGCCGAGAACGACCATTGCCAGAAAAAGTATGGATGCATCAAATGTAAAGGCAGAAGGAGATATGCTATAGCTCATGTGGGCAAACAACCAGCCAGCCAGTCCTGCAAATACTGCGCTCAAGATAAACACCTGCATTTTATACCTGCCTGTATTTACCCCCATCGAGCTGGAAGCAATTTCGCTGTCGTGTATAGAACGGAGTGCACGTCCAACCCGAGAATGAACAATGTTAAGCGAAAGAATTAAAACTAGTAAAACAAAAAACCATACTAGAAAATAATAGGGAACTCCTTGATTGATTGTCATGCCGAACAATGTCAGCTGCGGGATACCGTAAAATCCTGATGCCCCCATTGTAATTCCTTTACCTTCAACAAGAAGGCCATGAACGATAATACCAAGAGCCAATGTTGCCATTGCTAAGTAATATCCACTTAATCGAGACATCGTATATCCCATGAAGAAAGCTAGAAGAGCTGGAACTAGTAAAGCTATAGGCAAGCTAAGCCAAGGACTCCACCCCCACGTAGCTGTCAAAATAGATGTAGTATATGCTCCCACTCCATAAAACGCTGCTTGTCCTAAGGATATTTGCCCCGCATAGCCCATTAATAGACCTAGACCGATGGCTATAATGGCGTAAATACCTGCAAAAGTAGCCTGTGTAATAAAAAATGATTGGGTGACTATCAATGGAAATATAAGGATGGCGGCAATGAATACAACTACGCCCCACCACTTCGTCTGTTGAACGCCTTGTAATTTCATTACAAACCTCCCTTTCCAATAGTTTTTTCACCCAAAATTCCATTGGGTCTTATTATCAATATAAGCAAGAATATTGAAAAAGTAATAATATCTTTCATTCCTGAACTAACATAGCCCGCTCCCATGGATTCGAATAGTCCAATTAGCAAACCACCTATAACAGCCCCAGGTGCACTACCCAGTCCTCCTAAAATTGCCGCTGAGAATCCTTTAATACCTAACATAGCACCCATATCATATGCTGGGAAAATGATTGGTGCGATCGCAAGGCCCGCGATTGCTCCAAGTGCAGCGCTCAACACAAAGGAGAAGGAAGACATTCTTTTCGGACTTATTCCCATTAATCTTGCAGCCATCGGGTTAACAGAAGATGCTTGGAATGCTTTTCCAAGCATTGTTTTATCGATAAACATGTACATGAGACCGACAACTAACAGCATAATCAAGACAACCCAAATTGATTGGGGTGTAATGGAAGCGCCTCCAATAGTAACAGGAGTATTCTCGGTGAAAGGTGCTACCGTATGCTGGTCTTTCCCCCACACCATGCTACTGATTCCACGGATGAAGATCGAAGTTCCAATCGTCAAAATGATTAAGCTGATCGCATCAGCACCTTTGGCTCTTCGTATCAAGAGGAATTCCATTAGCCAACCGATAAGTGTCACAAAGAGAATCGTAGCAATAAAGGAAAGCCAATATGGCACACCCACTGATACGAGTGAAAACATAGTCAATCCGCCAAGCATGACGAATTCTCCTTGAGCTAAGTTAATTACTTTTGTGACACTATAAATGGTGACGAAGCCAAGGGCGACAATTGCATAAATACTTCCAATCGTAATTCCCGTTAATGTGAACTGTAATAAATCTTGCACTCACTTCACGCCCTTATCCAGTTGTTATTGTTATACACTTACAGGCGAACTATTACGCTTATCTACAACACGAGTTGCTTTTCCTTCAGATCTTGGAAGAGCTTTCGGTGCATTGCATACAACATCTACTGAAATTAAACACGAATTTTTCAATTTGTGCTGGATCTTTCGCTTCATATTCATGATGGATTCATGAAGTAAGTCACACCCAACTTGTTCGTATAGAGAAATCTCAATCTCGATATGTAATTCAATAGCATCCATAACTCCTTTGCGAATTAATTGAATTTGATAAACAGGTGACAATCCTTCTATTTGAAGTAATTCTCGTTCAATCTCAGATGGAAAAACATTTACTCCACGCACGATGATCATGTCGTCTGTTCTTCCTTTAACACGTGACATACGAGTCGTTGTTCTTCCACACTTACATTTCTCATGAGTAATTGATGCAATATCTCCTGTACGGTAACGGATGACTGGAAGCGCTTCCTTTTGCAAGCTAGTAAACACTAATTCTCCTAATTCTCCATCAGCAACAGGTTCAAGGGTATCGGGGTTAATTACTTCTACAAAGAAATGATCATCTGCGATATGCAGTCCATCTTGAGCTTCATGACATTCAGACGCAACACCAGGTCCCATAATTTCGCTTAATCCGTAAATATCTACAGCTTTAATTCCTAGTTTGTTTTCTAATTTTAGACGTATTTCTTCAGACCAAGCTTCTGCCCCAAATATCCCATAGTCTAGATTTGTATCACGAGGATCCATTCCTAGTTCTTCCATTTTTTCGATAATACTCAAGACGTAAGATGGAGTCCCACAAATTCCACGTGGCTTAAGATCATTGATGACCGTGATTTGACGTTCTGTGTTTCCTCCAGAAATCGGTATTGTAGCTACACCTAACTCATCTGCACCTTGATGAAGACCAAGCCCTCCTGTAAACAAGCCATAACCATATGCATTATGGAAAACATCAGACTTCCTTCCGCCTGCTGCGACGATAGCGCGTGCCACTAAAATCCCCCAATTTTTAAGATCACGCTCTGAATAACCGACAATCGTTGGCTTTCCACTTGTTCCAGATGAGCCATGAATCCTTGCAACATCGTCTACAGGAATCGCAAATAGTCCATATGGGTACTGATCGCGGAAATCTTTTTTCTTTGTGAAAGGTAGTTTCTTAATATCCTCTAATGATCGAATATCTTTGGGCTTAATTTGCAATTCATCAAACTTTTGTTTATAAAAACCAACATTTTCATATACGTTTTCCACCGTCTTCTTTAACCCTATAAGTTGTAGTTCTCGCTTTTCGGAAATGGATGCGCTTTCAATATCTGGATTGTACATAGATAAATCCTCCCTTTTCTCTCATACTACTCTATTCGAATATAACGTATATAAAACGATAACTCCTCTATCCGTTATACATAGCAATACATTAATACAACCTTTTCATTAAGTCAACACTAATTTCTGAATATTCTCTTTCAATAAACTTTATAAACTATTATTTTAGTGGACAAGATACTAAATAAGTAGGTGTGTATAAATGAAAACCTATTTTATGAAATTAATGTATTTATTAACAACGATATAAAGCACAACGTATAAATTCCGTTATATTAATTGCGTTTTTTCTTATAAGAAGAATAGTTTATAGCGCTATTTATTATAAAAAAATAAATATTCCGTATGTAAATATACGTATATAAATAATATTGCACAGATAATTTTTTGAATAAAATTGATATACCCAATCATCTCACACCTTTAATGAAATATTAGTCCATTCCTTCCTTTTTAATAAAAATATATATTTTTCTTAGCATCTTCTCACTTGATTTCTGCAAAATTAGGAATACACTAGAAAAAGAACTTTTATAAGGGGCAACTACATATGAAGAGAATCATTCAACCTATTTTCCAACACTATTGGAACCCCTATGTCGTCTTATTAATGGCTGGTATTCTTAGTGCTTTATATTTTGGCTTAACTTCCACCGTCTGGGCAGTAACTGGTGAATTCACAAGACTCGGAGGCGACCTCCTGTTATTACTCGGAGTCGATATCTCGGGCTGGCAATACCTTGATATGGTGCATCTACAAGGTGAGACGTGGAACCGACCAGATGGCTGGATTGTCTGGGGAATGTTCGCAGGTGCGCTCATTATGGTGTTGCTTAGCAATAGCTTCAAAATCCGTCTGCCGCAGCAAAAGAGACGCTATGTACAAGGATTAATTGGCGGAATCATCGCAGGATTCGGGGCGCGCCTAGCACTCGGCTGTAACTTAGCCGCGTTTTTCACAGGCGTTCCGCAATTCTCTTTTCACTCATGGATTTTCATCGTAGCAACAGGTATCGGGACTTTCTTCGGTGCCAAACTGACGAAAACACGTTGGTGGAAAGGCAAACCATCATTGATTCGGGGGAATGCAAAGCCCACGCAACTTAAAAAACGTATAATCCAACCGTATATCGGTGCAGTGATTGCCGTACTTTACATCGGACTCACTATGTACTTCTTCACGTCGGGACAAAGACTGCTAGGCTTAGGCGCGCTATTTGGTCTCGCATTCGGTATTCTAATCGAGCGTGGACAAATTTGTTTCACTTCTGCATTTCGTGATTTATTTCTCGTTGGACGTAGTATTATGGCAAAAGCAATTATTGTAGGAATGGCCGTCAGTTCTATTTTGACGATCATTGTTATTTCGATCTATGATCTAACGCCAATCACACAAATCGCAGCACTTAGCACGTTTGTAGGCGGTACATTATTCGGACTAGGCATCGTGATGGCGTCAGGCTGTGAAACAGGTATGATGTATCGCTTGATGGAAGGCCAGTTGCTATTTTTACCGGTATTTGTGGGTAATATTATTGGTGCTACGTTTCTTGCCTACGCATGGGATCATCTTGGTGTCTATAATGTATTGGTCAAGGGTGGAGCAAAAATCAATCTACTCGATACAATTGGACCGATTGGCGCAATTTCTGTCACACTGCTAATGCTTGGGGGACTCTATGCATTAACAGTATATGGAGAAAAACGCTACCATCGTAAATTGGCAATTAAGAGAGGAATGAATATACATGCAAGCTAAAGTAGAAGCGGACTTCACACTCGACCTTCGCGGCGAGTCCTGTCCCTATCCTGTGATTTACACATTGGAAACACTTGAAGGTATGAATAAGGGAGAAATGCTGCAAGTCATCACGGATTGCCCGGGCTCTTTCCGCAATGTACCGGAAGAAGCGATTGCTCACGGTTACCAATTTGCACAAGATCCTGTAAAGAATGGTCAGGAATATTTATTTCATATTTACGCATGAGAAAAGGCAGCTATTCATGATAAGATAGCTGCCTTTTCTATTTCAAATTAAATATTTACAGTTAGTTTTTGTGCAGACTTTCCCTTTATTTTCGCTACGATTACGCTATTAATCGCATTTATATAGGCCAGTGCACTTGCTTTCAAAATATCTGTGTCAGCTGCCTTCGCGATATAATTTTCTCCTTCATATGCAATGGTAATTTTCACTTTTCCTAGCGCATCTTTGCCCCGTGATACACTGCTAATATCATAGCCTATCAACTTCACTTGAATCTTTGTAATTTCAGCAATCGCTGAATACAGGGCATCGATTGGACCCGTTCCAACAGCACTCGATTTGAAAACTTCTTCCCCTTTTCGAATTTTGACGCTAGCGGAAGGGAAACTAGAATTGCTGACGACTTGCAGATCTTCAAATTCAAAGAAATGATCGCTGTAATTCGTTGCATTTTCTTTATCATGTTTTTCATAATAACTTTCAACTATTACATATAAATCATGATCATATACTTCCTTCTTGAGGTCTGCTAATTTTAGGAATCCTTCAAATATCCCTTCAAACTCTTCAGGCTTCATATAGGTAAAACCAAGCTTTTCAAGTGCGTTTTTCACCGCATGGCGACCTGACCGCGCTGTCAAAATCAATTCCATATCATCCAGCCCAACATCTTCCGGATGAACAATTTCATATGCATCGCGGGATTTTAATAAGCCGTCTTGGTGTATACCTGACGAATGGGCAAAAGCATTATCTCCCGTAATGGCTTTGTTCACTTGCACATCCAATCCCATAAAGCTAGATACAAGACGAGATGTATTCATAATTTCTTTTGTATTAATTTGTGTGTTTACATTATAAATGGAGCTTCTAGTTTTCAATGCCATGACCACTTCTTCAAGCGCTGCATTGCCTGCTCGTTCTCCAATTCCATTAATTGTACACTCTACTTTATCCGCACCATTCTTGACTGCAGCTAATGTGTTTGCAGTCGCCATTCCTAAATCATTATGACAGTGAACGCTTAATAATACGTCCGGGTTCAAGTTCTTCATGCGGTCATTTAATTTATAGATCATCGCACCAAATTCTTCAGGCTCTGCAAAGCCTACTGTGTCAGGCACATTAATCATGGTCGCACCCGCTTTCATAACCGATTCGATTGTATGCCATAAATACTCAAACTCTGAGCGTGAAGCATCTTCTGTTGAATACTGTACTTGAGGCAATAATGTTTTTGCATATTTCACGGCATCTACACCAATTTGTAGGATCTGGTCCTTTGATTTATTGAATTTTTTCTCTACGTGAATATCAGAAGTACCTAGCACCATATGAATCATCGGATTTTCTGCGTACTTTACTGCGTTATAAACTGAATCAATGTCTGCCTGAACTGCGCGCGCCAATGCTGTGATCATGATGTCATTTGTATTGCCTACTTTCTGCGCAACAGCCTTCACCGCATCAAAGTCGCCTTGAGATGAAGCAGGAAAACCAGCTTCGATTATATCAACGCCAAGCTTCTTCAGTTGCTGTGCAATTTCTACCTTTTCATAAAGATTCAATTTAGCACCAGGTACCTGTTCTCCGTCACGTAATGTTGTATCAAAAACCCAAATTTTTCTGCTCATCTCTTTGCACTCCTTTTTATAAAAATAAATACAAAAAACCCCGTCTCTATATTGAAATATAGAGACGAGGTTCAACTCGCGGTACCACTCTAATTGATTCGCCATACTTGGCCAATCCACTTATCGACAGCTATGACTGTCTATCCCGTTAACGGGGGAAACCGACATCCCTTACTGTAGTTCTTTCAGGGAGTGACTCATGGATGAGTTCAAAATGTGCGCCTGCTGATTTTCACCAACCATCAGCTCTCTACAAAGACACAAAACATTTTTACTGGTTCCATTCTTAGTCTACAATGTAATATTAAACGTAATACTACATTGCGCAGAGCAACTTGTCAACCATTTTCAAATAATTCCATGTATTCAACAAAATAATTTGCGAGAAATATATTATCATTCCTTGATAAATATGCTTTTTGATGTGTATCTATTAACAATTACTTAAGTCCAAAAACCTTTACTTTTCTATTTTCATTTGACATCACTTCCATTCATTCACTAGTATAGTAGACAACTAATTCGTAAACCGAAACACAACAACTAGATGATTGAGTAGTCTCAAACTACAAAAGGAGTCGGTGCCAATGAATGCGTTTACCAAATGGGTGGAAATTATCTCAGATTTTTTATGGGGATTACCCATCATTATTTTACTAATAGGAGGTGGAATGTTCCTCACAATTCGTCTGAAGTTCTTTCAGTTCCGCTATATGCCTCACATTTTTCGTCAAACCTTCGGAAAGATCATGTCGAAAGGCTCTGGAGACGGTACACTAACCCCTTTCCAAGCAACAACCTCAGCACTTGCTTCCACAATGGGAGCAGCAAATATTGTCGGAGTTCCCGTAGCCATCGCACTCGGTGGACCTGGCGCGATCTTCTGGATGTGGGTAGTCGCACTAATTGGAATCGGCACGAAATATTCCGAGGTCGTGCTCGGCATTAAATATCGTGAAAAGAACGCTGCCGGTAATTACGTCGGCGGTCCGATGTATTACATAAAAAAAGGACTTGGCTGGAAAAAGATTGCGTATATCTTTGCATTCGCCCTCATGTTAGAAGTTATGGCGAGTACTATGGTGCAATCTAACTCTATCGCTACGACCCTGGAAGGTTCATTCGGTTTATCTCCCATTATAACGGGAATTTTCGTCGCTATACTTGTTGGACTCATTTCATTTGGTGGAATTAAAGCAATTGGGCGCGTAACGGAACGTCTAATTCCATCAATGGTCGTAATCTATATTTTAACTGCTCTCATTATTATCGGCTTTCATGTCGATGCAGTGCCTGCAGCATTTGGATTGATTTTCACACATGCATTCCAGCCGATTTCAGCAGCAGGCGGATTCGCAGGTGCTGGTGTGGCCGCGGCCATTCGTTGGGGACTCGCCCGTGGATTATATTCCAATGAAGCCGGTATCGGTACCGCGCCGATTGCCCACGCAGCTGCGGTGAATAGTCATCCCGCCAAACAAGGTTTCTGGGGCGTCTTTGAAGTCGTTGTGGATACATTGATTGTTTGTACTATGACCGCGCTAGTCATACTGACAACAGGCGTCTGGAAAGTCATTGACGCAGACAACGCGGCGAACATGGTGACAGAAGCTTATAGTACGGTATTTGGAGCTTCTCTAGGCGGGATTATTATATCCGTCGTATTATTCCTATTTGTTATTACAACGATTGTAGTCATCATTTATTACGGTGAAAAACAAGCAGAGTTTTTATTCGGACCCAACTTCTCCATTGTCATACGCATCGCATATATTGCGGCTATTATAATCGGAGCACTTGGTGGATTGCAGTTCGTCTGGAAATTCCTTGACCTACTACTCGCAATTGTAGTGATTCCTAACGTGATTGCGGTACTATTCTTAAGCGGACAAGTACGTGACATAACGAACGATTACTTTACAAACCTCTATCCAACAGAAATGAAACAAAAGAAGAAGTCTTGATGTAAATGGCAGAAAAGGCAGAAGTCCGCGGACTCCTGCCTGTTTTTCATATGATTTGATCACTTCATCATTTCTTCAATAAGCCCTACCGGTACATAAGTCTTCCTCGGTTCGAGTAGCTCCGGTGCCGCTTCAAATTGCAACAATGATTTATTGTAGCCATATTCCTTCTGTCCGCGAGTAATCGTATAAGATGGTGCACCTTTTGATATGACCGCACCCACACCAGTCGAATCCACGACATATCCGAGTTTCTCAGCAAGCAAGCGAAGTGGTACCATCTTCACACCGTCGACCATATAATGATCGTCTTTTATAATTTGTTCTACGGTGGCATCTTCATCTACTGTATTTATGTCTAGTACCACTACTTTCTCCGGCGTTGTCTGGGCTGGAATACTTCGAGTTGTTTCTTTGTAGAATACTAGCAAGTCTTTGCCTTTCAAGTCGTCAGCGTTCACTTTATTACCCGAAGCACTGGAAATGTCCGTACTGTCATCTACATTCAATTGAAGTTTCAAATATGGATCCACCAGTTCATCATCAAATATTCCAACTACTGCTGTGTTTGCTTCATCTTTCCCGACAATAACAACATCTGGAGTGTACTGCGGTGGGTAAATCATAACCATTGGTTTATCTGCATGGGTATAAGCAGACACTTTATCACCTTTTTTTAGCTTTGTCTTTTGCCCGGTATTATCGAAAATCAGTGTTTCATCTGTAATAGCCAAGACAGGAAAATCTTCATCCCCTTTAACCGTATAAAGCGTTAACTCATTATTTTTCTCTATACCATCGATGGTTCCCTCTACTTTAATAAATGCTTTTTCCTCTGATGTCACTTCGGCTTTCACTTCCTCTTTCGCACTAACTGCTTCAGGTACCGCCACGCCACCAATAAGCAATGCTGACATAGCAAATGGTATCATTTTATTCCATTTCATAAAAAATCCGCTCCTTACTTTAGGTTCTATATAGTAGTTCGTTTGTGAGTCAAAAAGGTTACCATACTTTTCATGAAAACCTTTCTTTCTAGAGACGCCTAATAGCCAGCCATCCCAAAATATGAGATAATACAACTAACAGAACGAACGTACTATTAACGAAATTGAGGTGTTCCTATGAAACCGGTCATTTTAGCTGAAAAACCGAGCCAAGCAAAAGCCTATGCAGATGCATTCACCACTCGTAAACATGACGGCTATACAGAAATCCAGCCATGTCAAACGTTTCCACAAGGCGCCTTCATTACGTGGGGCGTTGGTCATCTCGTGGAATTAAAAGAACCGCATACATACAATCCCGCCTGGAAACGCTGGTCGCTCGGTAGTTTACCTATTTTGCCAGAGCGCTACGAGTTTCAAGTTGCCCCGGGTAAGTATAAACAGTTTCAAGTCGTTAAGAAGCTCATTCGTGCAACGGATCATGTCATTAACGCATGTGACGTAGATCGCGAAGGATCTAATATCTTTTACTCCATCTACTACATGACGGGAGCTCGCAACCAGAAGATTGAGCGACTATGGATTAACTCGCTGGAATCCGATGAAGTACGCAAAGGCTTCCAGAATCTACGGGATAATCGACAAGATCTACAACTGTATGAAGAAGCAAAGGCGCGCCAAATCAGCGACTGGCTCGTAGGCATGAATGGTTCTAGGCTTTACACACTACTGTTGAAAGCCAAGGGAGTTCAGGAAGTGTTCCCTATTGGACGTGTGCAATCACCGACCGTTTATTTGATTTATCAGCGCCAACGCGAGATCGAGACATTCGTGTCAGAGCCGTTTTTCGAAGCAGAAGCTATTTTCACTGCCGAAAAAGGGACATATAAAGGAAAAGCCAAATTAAAAGAACCAAAGCGAGAATTAATTGCGGAAGCCTTAAACAGTCGCAACATCACCAAGCGGACTCCTGGCGTGATTACCGAGTTAACGAATACAGATAAACGAACGCCGCCGCCACAGTTACACTCCCTCTCTACCTTGCAGGCAACAGCCAATAGACGTTGGAAAGCGAGTCCGGCAACTGTATTAAAAACAATGCAAACCTTGTATGAAAAAAAGCTCGTCTCTTATCCAAGAACTGATACAAGGCATATTACACCGAGCGAATTCACATACTTGGAAGCGGCCATAGAAGACTATCAAAAGTTGATCGAACAGCCATTTGAAGTGGCTTCACGTACACCTAAAAAACGCTATGTAGATAGCTCAAAAGTACAAGAGCACTATGCAATCATTCCAACGAAAAAACTCCCTACACCAGCAGCACTGACAAAGTTGTCACCACTTGAACGTAATCTGTATGAGGAAGTCATTCGGACGACGCTAGCTATGTTCCACCGGGATTACTTGTATACCGAAACAAAGGTCACTACTGACGTCAATGGGTTGCCGTTCTTCACGACGGGTAAAACCGAGCGTGATAAAGGGTGGAAAGAGCTTTTCTCTACACCAAAGAAAGTAAAAGACTCTGAAGAACCGGCTTTACCACCACTTGAACGTGAGGAAACCGTACAAAGTGAAATTAGTATAAAAGAAGGTGCAACTCAGCCACCCAAACCTTACACTGAAGGCCAGCTCATTGCGATGATGAAAACATGTGGGAAATTGGTGGAAGATCAGAGTGAGACAAACATTTTAAAAGAAATAGAAGGTCTTGGAACGGAAGCTACACGAAGCGGTATTATCGAGACGATTAAAAAACACGGCTATATTTCCGTGACAAAAAACATCGTATCCATCACCGACAAGGGACGTGTACTATGCCAGACCATCGAAGGTAGTCTGCTTGCCAGCCCTTCCATGACAGCAAAGTGGGAAACATACTTGAAGAAAATAGGAAATGGCGAAGGTACAGGTCAACACTTTCTGGGCAGCGTATCAAAGTTTATCCAAAAACTGATTGAAGATGTACCTGTTCAGGTCGAAAAACAGACGATCGATATCGTGCTACCACCACGCCCCTCATCGGGCAAAGGCTCGTATACACGAACTGAAGTTGCTCCCTGTCCACGATGCGGTAAAGGAAACATTATTGAACATCCAAAATTCTATGGCTGTAGTAACTATAAAAATGGTTGTAAGCAAACTTTCCCAGGGCTCTTCTTGAAAAAGAAACTAACGGTACCCCAAGTGAAATTGCTCTGTACTAAAGGTCAAACGAACGTCATCAAAGGCTTCACCTCAGCTGACGGGAAAAAGTTTGATGCTTCTTTGGAGCTAAAAGACGGGAAACTAAACTTAGTCTTTATGTAAATTAAATACTGATACAAAAAGAAGCAGCACAAAGCTGCTTCTTTTTTACATGATATTGTTATTACCTATACTAGTGTAGTACTTACATTACGCCTTTAAAGTACAGGAGATAATAACCGAGATATCGATTGCTTAAACTTAATCAGCAATGATCGCTCCTCATAATGTTCATTCGTCAGCTCAGAACTAAGTTTCGTGTCTTGACGAAACAGATCTGTCAGTTGTTTTGCTACTATCTCATCATAGACAATCGCAGTCACTTCAAAATTCAAACGGAAGCTTCGTGAATCGATATTCATAGTACCTACTACTGACACTTCTTCATCCACTACAATCGTCTTCGCGTGCAGAAAGCCATTCTCATATAATAATATTTTTGCGCCATAATCTAGCAAATCACCCACATACGACCAAGTAGCCCAGTAGACAAAAGGATGATCTGGCTTACACGGAATCATAATCTGTACATCAATCCCTGATAACAATGCAATTTTGCAAGCATCCATAAAACTTGTGTCTGGAATAAAATATGGTGTCTGTATGTAGACACTTTTTTTAGCAGATAATAATAACTTTATATACATGTTCTTCAGATGTTCCGTCTCGGAATTCGGCCCACTTGAGACGATCTGTACTGGGCTTGTGCCGTTCTGTTTTTCAGTCTGGAATATGAAGTCTCCCAAGTCCCCCAGCTCTTTTTTACTTGCTTGGTGCCAATCTAGAACGAATTTCCCTTGAATATGATTGACCGCACCACCTCTAATTCTGAAATGGGTATCGCGCCAATAACCAAATTTCTTATCCAAGCCAAGATACTCATCTCCGACATTGAATCCGCCAATGTACGCTATTTCTCCATCAATGATACAAAGCTTCCGGTGATTTCTATTATTCACACGAAAATTTATTAGTCGGAACATTGATGGAAAGAATACTTCCACACTTCCACCCGCTGCCCGTAATTCGTTATAGAATCTAGGCGGTGTTTTCTTCGAGCCTACCTCATCATACAAGAGCCGTACTTTTACTCCCTCTTTCGCTTTTTGAATCAATAGATCACGCAACCTAATGCCAAGCGAATCGGACTGAATAATATAATACTGGATATTGATCTCTTTCGTGGCAGATCTAATATCCTCAAATAATGCTGCAAACTTTTTATGTCCGTCGTCAAAGATTTCAATATGATTATCTTTGGAGAGTAGAGCGTGAGACGATTTCAAATTCATATGGATTAATTCAGTATGTTCTTTTAATAATGGATTGCTTTCCAGTCTGGCCAAGTTTTCCGGTCGCAGTTGTTTGTCCACTTCCGTTTTCTCAGCCTTTCTTTCTGCAACGGAAAGATTATAGAAATTTTTTTGTTTTAAACTTCGTCCGAAGAACAGATAAATAAAGAAACCGACAATAGGAATGAACACTAGAACCATAATCCACGCCCACGTATTTCCTACATCTCTTCTTTCGATAAATAAAACCGATGCCAATAGCAGGATATTGAGAATTGTGACAATAGATAAGAGCAGTGTAAGGATATTACCAAATTCCATACCGAACAATATCCCTTGAAGTTCTATCATTTTTTCCGCTCCATTTCATTTGAAAGTAGTCTTAAATATAGCATATAGCACAAATTCTCGCCGTTATTTCTACAAAATTCATTTAGGCGAAGATTCAGCTTATAGTATGAAAACACTTTCAAAAATGGAGACTAGTAAAATTAAAGATCTATTTGTCCTTTTCACACATATCGCTAGTAAATAGAGAGATATAGTATTTGAATCAAGTATATATTCCCCGAGAAATAATATAGCAATAACTAGCCATCTTCAATTGAAATAGGGATCACAAGAATACCAAAAATGATTTCAAATTTCCTTTGTAACCGATATAACTAATAAATTTCTATGCGGAATCTTCTGTACTACTGAAAAACTCTTCTTTTAATCGTTTTCCATATGCTTGTCCACTTTCACCACGCTGCCTCGGAAACTCTTGCATCACAATTGGTAATACTCTTTCCCACAAAACATTCATCACATAGATATCTCGATCAAATTGATAGTCCAGTTCATTTAGCGTTAATTGTAGCGATTTCGCATATCTTCGTTTTTCTGCATCCCAAATCGTCGAGACATTCTCTTTAATATATGCATCTATCTCATCTTCGGTTACCGTAATTCCGTAAGCTTCTTCCGCAATATCTAAAGCATCTTCATAATGATCTGTTTGCTTCTCCGCGATACCTCTAAGAAATGGGGAAGAGTGCTCTTGCTCTGTCAGATTATTATTCACGCGTAAACGAAACTCTGTCTTATTTGTGGAAAACGATTGATCTAGTTGATTATTATAAATTCCTGATTGGATAGATTTCAGCTCCTCTGCAATTTCCGGCATATCTTTCAGCACTTTTTCCACGGATTGATTCATCTGGGCGTAATCTATTCCTATCGTTTCAATCTTTTGTTGTTCTGAACTAGCCGTTTGTTTAATTAACAACGTCCCAGCAATCAAGACAGTAAAACAAATCATAATGAGGTGAAACCGATTGCGAGCAGTCATAGTCATTCGCTCCTTCATCTGTTAGGTCGCTCTAGTATGCCATATGGGTTATGAAATATTTGTTGAAACTACTGATTATCCGTAAAAACTTTCCTTTATAATTCGACAATAAAAAGCCCAAGAACCTGGTATGATCCGGATTCTTGGGTAACTATTAATGACGTGCAGTAGGTGTTTTTTCAATCATGAATGTTACAACTACGAATAATGCAAAACTCACTAATAGCACGGTACCGCCTACTATATAGAGTATGAGTGCGAATACTTCATTGACATTGAAGGGTTGCATGAACTGTAACCACATACCCGCCGTTAAACCTATCGCACCGATAATCCCTGTCCAGCCTTGCAATGTTAATAGCTTTCTAGCACGGACTCGGTAAATCTTGTAGAACACACCCCACGAAAATACTGACAACCAACCTACAAGTAAAATATGTGCGTGAATGGGACGGAACGCGTATGAACCTGCACCCGCCATATGGGAACCGAGTACCGTTCCAATTAAACCGAAAATCGCCGCAATGCGAATCAATCGTAAACTCCACTTTTCTTGCATAAGTTATTTCCTCCTGTCATCTTTCTACTACAATTATCATAACACCCCAAGATGAACGGAAGATGAACTGCCTGTTACAATTTAGGTAAATACACGATGAATGTCGTACCTATACCTAACTCACCGACTACTTCTATACGGCCCTCATGAAGCCGTACCACTTGTTCAACAATAGATAATCCAAGGCCCGTCCCCTCTACTTCACGTGTTCTTGAGTGATCTGCACGATAAAAACGGTCAAATATTCGATTCTTTGTATCAGGTGAAAGACCGATTCCTGTATCTTTAATAGAGAAACAGATTACATGTTCCTGCTCGGTCAATCGGATATCGATCGTTTCTCCATCCGGTGAATACTTCAGTGCATTCGACAATAAATTCTCCCATACTTTCTCAAGAAAAGCAGGATCCCCTATAAACGTGATATCATCAATTTCGAGCATGACCGACATCTCTTTTTCTTGTAATAGCCATTGGAATTTCCGTACTGTTTCTCTCACTTGCTGATCAACTCGGAAGACTTTTTTCTGCAATGGAGAGATTAGTTGATCGAGTGATGTCAGCAATAATAACTGCTTCGTCAACGTCGAGAGTCGTTCGGTTTCCGTTTGAATGATTCCTGCATAACGTATGCGTTCATTAGCGGGTAGCTCTTCATCCGATAACAAGTCTGCATACCCTTTAATATTCAATAAAGGTGACTGAAAATCATGCGACACATCACTGACAAATGCCTTTCGAATCTGGTCGTTCTCACTCAAACGATCGACCATCTGTTGAAAGCTCATTGCAAGTTGCCCAATCTCGTCACGTCGATCAATCGACAACTCACTCGTAAACTGCTCCTCACCTACCTTCTTAGTCGCTCTTGTCAATACAACAATTGGTGCAATCAGTTTGCGCGCAACGACGAGCATTGCGAGAATGCTGATAATCGCCATGACAATGACCATGCCACCAAGCAAATAGTGAATTTCAGTGAAAAGCATTTTAATATCTGGGCGCAAAAACAATGCATATATCTGACCATCGTACATAAACGGTACACCTACTGTATTAGCTGACTCATTAGAGAAATACCCCGTCACGAACGTCTCCGCCCTTAGATCTCGCATGCCATGATAGACTTCGCCATCATAGACTTTCTGAATCGCTTCATCCTCAAGGTTATCATCGCGAAACGCTTCACCATAGATAGTTGAATCACCTGAAGGCGGTTTGACGAGTAGTTTATAACCCGTACTAGCAAGCATATCGAAGTATGCATGTAAATCTATACCGTTATTCGCTTCAATGAACAATGCAATTTGCTCAGCAACTCGAACATTCTTTGCATCATTCTCTTCTTTCAAATAACGGTGATAATATGTATTAACGGAAAGAAACGCTAGAATCGCACTCACCAGCATGATTCCAACTGTTAAAACGAGAAACTTTCCGTACAGCGACTTCATTCCGAAACCTCAAGCTTATAACCAACACCACGTACCGTTACAATTTTCACCTGATTCGTAAGCTTCTCAAGCTTGTCGCGTAAGCGTTTGATATGTACACTCAACGTCTGCTCATCCCCTTCATAATCAAAGCCCCATACACGTTCTACTAACACTTCTCGTGTAAACACCTGACTATGACGAGAAGCTAACACTGACAACAATTCAAACTCCTTTAATGGAAGTAGTAATGACTTTTTACCAAGCACTACTTCATAACTCTGTCTATTAATCACTAACGGACCGACTTGAATCATCCGGTCGACAGCTTTGTCATAACGCCGTAAAATTGCATGAATCCTGAACAATAACTCTTTCGGTTCAAACGGCTTCACCAGATAATCGTCTGATCCAGCCAAAAAGCCTCGCTCCTTATCTTCCATCTCACCTTTAGCTGTCAACAACAACACGGGAATTTCCGTATCTTCACGAAGCTTCTTCGTCAGCGTATAACCGTCCATTCCTGGCATCATCACATCTACCACCGCTAAATCTGGCCACTCTCTATCGACTACCTTAAGCGCCTCTAGCCCATTCATTGCCTTCACAACGGTATACCCCGCCTGTCGCAAATGAATACTAACCAACTCTAAAATATGTATATCATCATCTACCACCAAGATCTTCATTTAGATCGCCTCCACTTTTTCCACTCTGCGTTCAATAACCCAGAAAGAATAATAATCACTGCTGTTAGATAAAACCATAACACAAGCATAATAATCCCTGCCAATTGTCCATATAGCCTAGAATAATCCACACGTGATACATACTCTCCGAATAGTAATGAAACGAACTGCCAGCCAAATGCTGAAAGCAAAGCGCCGGGCAATGCTTCTTTCCATTTCATCTTTCCCGTTGGCATAAGTTGATAAAATAATAGGAAGAACAAAAATAGAAAGCATGTACCAAGACCCCACTTTATATTAGGCCAAATATACAACCAGCCTTCCCATGCATCGAGCACATCATAATACGCAATGACAGTATGTATATGTTTTTCAATCAATGGCAAAAATAGCGACATCGGAACAATAAGCATGAAAAGAATTGTTACACCGAGATTGCGGATTATACTAATCCATAGCGGCTGCTGGTGAAGCTTCCGATTCGCCATGTCTAATGAACGGGCAAATGATTGTACCGCAACGGATGTCGTCCACAATGCAGCTAGCATACTGAGTGCAAGCAACTTGCCATGACTTTTATAGAGTACGGACTGAACACTTTGCTCAATCAACTGAAAAGATTCATCTGGCACGAATGGACGTAGTAACGCTAAAATACTAGCCTCTTCCAAAGGTAGAAATTGCACAATTGACAATACTACTAGTAAAAAGGGCAATATCGAAAGTAACAAGTAATAAGCGTTCTGCGCTGCCTGATCAAAAAAGCGTTCTTTAAAGAAGCGTTTAACTATCATCATGATCACGGAATCCCCTCCACTACTATCCTACGTGTCATACTACCAATATACCCCAACAAACCAGAGACTATTAGGGTAAATAAAACTTTATATAGAAATTTATTTTCTTTTATGTGGAGTAGTGGATAAGGGATAAAAGTGGTGAGCTGTTGGTGCTAGATATTGAGAAGATTTGGAAGGTTATAGAGCGGATACGTGGTGCGATTGAGCGGGCGCCATGACTTATAGAGCGGATAGACGAAGTGATTGAGCGCTTGCCGTGACTCTTTGAGCGGTTAAGTGGAACAATAGAGCACTAATCCTGATACATTGAGCAGTTAAGCAGCACAATAGAGCGTTTATCATGATAATCAGAGCGAATAAACCCGATCTATAAGTGAGTAAAGTACGAATACATCATGCTCAATTCAATCTATTTCCATTATAAAACACAAAAAAGCCACTCCCCAAAGGGAATGGCTTCGCTTGCCTAGCAACGTCCTACTCTCACAGGGGGAAACCCCCAACTACCATCGGCGCTGAAGAGCTTAACTTCCGTGTTCGGTATGGGAACGGGTGTGACCTCTTCGCCATCGTTACTAGACTCTTTGAGTAAATCTTGTTCACTCAAAACTGAATAAAAGACATTGGTGTAGTTCAAGTAACTACTTTTTAAAATAGGTTAAGTCCTCGATCGATTAGTATCTGTCAGCTACATACGTCGCCGTACTTACACCCCAGACCTATCCACCTCAT